>NZ_JAATTW010000058.1:0-19499 GCF_013414205.1 Pseudoalteromonas sp. MIP2626 | reverse complement strand
GAGCCCGTATATAAGCTAGCATCTAATTTATTTCAATTTTATTTTTGACATTAATAGGGAGTCCATATAAGACCCTAATCTATCGAACTAAATTTTAGTTTGCCGACTTAAACGGAGCAGATAAAAAATGAAAAAAGTTGCAGTAATTTTAGCCGGTTGTGGCGTTTATGATGGTAGTGAAATTAATGAAGCCGTTTTGACTTTATTACACATAGCAAAAAATGGTGCAAGTTATCAATGCTTTGCACCCGATATAGCGCAGCATCACACCATTAATCACCTCACTGGTGAAGAAACCACCGATAATCGTAATGTACTTGTAGAAGCAGCGCGTATTGCTCGCGGCGAAGTAAAAGCGATTACTGAGCTGGACGTTACACAGTTTGACGCTTTAATTGTACCGGGTGGTTTTGGTGCTGCAAAAAATCTATCTGACTTTGCTATAAAAGGGCCACAGGCAAGTATTAATGCTGACGTGTTACATGCCTGTAAAGCGTTTGCCAATACCAATAAAGCGGCGGGCTATATGTGTATTGCTCCTAATTTAATTCCTTTTATTTATCAGCAAGCACATCTAACTATAGGTAATGATAGTGACACAGCTAATGCACTTAACACCTTAGGTGCTCAGCATGTCACCTGCGCAGTAGATGATATTGTTGTAGATCAGCAGTATAAGCTAGTAACAACACCAGCCTATATGCTGGCACAATCTATACTCGATGCCGATGTTGGAATAGCTAAACTGGTGAGTGAAGTGCTCGCACTAAGCTGATTTTTGAGCAATATGATCTATTTAGATTTTTGTAACTTAGAATAACAGTTACTCTGTTTAACCATTTAGTAAACTGCTGTTTTTATTGAGTTAACGCAATCTTTAGTCGATTTAATCAATAAAATCTACTCTTAGCATTTTATAAATTGCTTAGGGGAGTTATAATTGTTTTAAATTCCGTCATTTACAATCGTGATTGATCACGTTCAAATTGAAGTGGGCAAGGCAAAATGAAAAAACTATCAGCTGCAGCATTACTAATGCTAGCAACCACCGCATACGCACAGCCATATGATAACTCTATGACTGCCGATGCAATCAAAAAACGTCTCGCACCGATTGGTGCTGTATACCTTGAGGGTGACAAAGTGGCCGCTCCTGCAGCCCCTACTGGCCCACGTTCTGGCGAGCAAGTATATCAAGCTTCATGTTTTGCGTGTCACGGTACTGGTGCGTTAGGCGCACCTAAATCGGCTGATGATTGGTCACCTCGCCTTGCTAAAGGTAATGATGTATTACTCGATCACGCACTGAATGGTTTTAATGCAATGCCGCCAAAAGGTACTTGTATGGATTGTTCTGAAGACGAAATTAGTGCCGCAATTAACTTTATGACAACTAAGTAAAAGCCTACTAAAATCAATAAATAAAAAGGTTTACTTAAGGTAAGCCTTTTTTAATGCTTTTTATCTACTTTTAACCGCTATTTTAACGAATATATACTTGACGCTAATAGTTAAAAATGAAATTATAAGCGCAATTATTATACAATAAAAACACAGCTGGTTAACATCATTGGAAGATAAATTAACAGTACCTAGTAACTTAGCGCATCAAAATAAACGTCTTAAAGCGCTACTGAAAAAGTACAAGCATGCACATCATCTACAAAATGCCCTGATCCTATTATCAGAGCAAGCCAGCACGGTTGCAGAACTTACCTTGCTCTATCCCGCTATACACGATATTTTGCAAAAGTACGTACCAAGCAAAAGTTTTTATGTTGTACTTTCCAACAGACACACAAACTTATTAGAACTTTCTTATTTTTCAGACGAAAAATATGGTCTTGCTATTGCCCTTAATCAGCATAATAGTTTTAACGAAGGTGCAACTGGTTATGTATTTAAACAAGGTAAAACAACCTACTTTACTAAGCAACAAATGCACGATGCTGCTAATAGTGGTTTATTTAAAGCATTAGGTACGCCTGCTGAGCACTGGATTGGCGTGCCTGTATTTCAAGAAAAAAGCATTATAGGCGTACTTGCAGCACAAAGTTACGACACAGAGCAAGGATACAGCCCACAACAAATACAATTACTAGAGGTTATGTCGCTGTACTTAGCTACCGCAATAGAGCGAGTAAAAAAGCGCGAGCAACTCGAAGCCGAAGTTAAAATTCGCACCCAAGCACTTACGCAAAGTAACGCAGCGCTTAACCTTGAAGTCGAACAACGTAAACGAGCCCTACAACGCCAGCAAATTTTATTTAAAATATCGGAGCTGGCAACACAAGCTAAAAATATTGATGATGTATATTTACAACTGCATGAAATTATAAAGTCGATAACCTATGCTGATAACCTTTACATTGCACTTTATAACAAAGATTCTGGCTGGCTAAGCTTTCCTTATTACGTAGATGAATTTAAAAAGAACCCTCAATCAAGGCGTTTTTCTAAAGGCTATAGTGAGCTGGTAATTAGCACCGAAGAAACTCAGCTTATACATCCCGATAGAGCAAAAGCGCTTATACAAGATGGCACAGTACAACGCACTTCACCTGTGCCTGAAAAGCAAATGGCTACTAGTTGGCTTGGCGCACCATTAAAAACATCACAAGGTGTTATTGGTTTAATTGTTTGCCAAGCGTATAACAATAAACATATTTTTAGCCAAGATGATTGCGAACTCATCACCTTTGTATCCCATCAAATTGCTACAGTATTACAAACAAAATTAGCTAATATCGCACTTAAAAAGAGTCATCAGAAGCTTGAGTTTCGGGTTGACGAAAAAACTAAAGAGTTACGCCAAGCTAACCTACATTTACAAATGCAAATTGATGAGCGAAAAAAAATAGAGCAGCAGCTTTATCACGACGCGCATCACGACTCGCTGACCGGTTTAGCTAACCGAAGCTTATTTTTAACTCAACTTGAAAAAACCCTGCAAGAATATCATCGCTTTGTAGAGCAACACTTTGCCGTATTATTTATTGATTTAGATAAGTTTAAAAGTATTAACGACCAACTTGGCCATCATGCCGGGGATCAGTTTTTAATTAGCGTGAGTAAGCTATTTTCGCAGTGTATTCGCGAGCACGACTTATTAGCGCGCTTAGGGGGGGATGAGTTTGTAATTTTATTGACTCATTTAACCGAGCCTCAACAAGCTGAAGATGTTGCAAATAGAATAATTAACTTAATGGCAGAACCATTTTGTTTTAAAGGCTCGTCACTGCAAAGTGGTGCAAGTATTGGTATAACTTACTCTAACCAAAGCTATAAAAATACGGATGAAATAATTCGTGATGCCGATGCCGCTATGTACTACGCTAAAAACTCAGGTAGAAACCGCTATGAGCTATTCCACCCGCTATTAACGCAAGCAATACCAGAGCAGCAATCACCAGTACTGCATTACCTTGAACAGCTACCGATGAACTTTAGAAGTTCTGAGATCATTACTCCTGATGAAAATTGCCAGTCTGAGTCATTGCTAGAGGCATTTGGCGAGCACCCTATATTGGGCTATACCAGTTTTGATATTCTAAAAAAGTTTGCCTGCGATAAAGAGCAACATCTTAATGTTGAACTACAGCTACTGCAACAAGCATACACACAAACAAGTAACGCTAACTTAAACGTCGGTTTACTACCTTGCTCTAGTTTGTTATTGGCCCATCCTGAGTTTAATTTATTTACTGATGCTTTGAGCCAATGCGAAAACAAAACACAGCTTTGCTTACTCTTTGACGAGCAAGAAATTCGTTATGCTAGTGCAACACAAATTGAAAATTTAAAGCAATTATCTTTAAACGGCTACTCTATTGGGTTAAATAATTTTGCTAAAGATAAATGCGAGCTTAGCTTACTTAGCGAAATTGATTTTGACTACCTACTACTAAGCTCGACATTTAGTAAACGTATTTTGCAGCAAGCTAGCTACGACCTACAACTGCAGGGAGTACTTGCCATTACTAAAATTAAAAACACTAAAGTAATAGCAAAAGGCCCTGCTATATTAAATTTTAGAGCTCTATTAGATAAACACGGTCTAGGATTTTTTATCGGTAAACAGTCTGCACTTAACAGTAGTTTGCAGCCCTCTATTAGTCACTTTGAATCACTGCAACGTTAACCAATTTATTCAGGTTTTTTAAGCATAGCGCGTAGATTAGCCACACGCGCCTGACCTTTTTCCATTCGCTCGGCTTGGCTATTAGGTGCTTTTTTATTCTCGAATGCTAAATCGTCTTGTGGTAGTTCTTGTACAAAACGACTGAGCTCTGTTTGTGATGTTTCGCCAAATTGACGACGTATTTTAGCATAAGTTAAGGTGAGCTCTTGTTGAGCTCGGGTGATCCCAACATACGCAAGGCGACGCTCTTCATCTACGTTGTCCTCATCAATACTTACCTGATGCGGTAGCAAGCCCTCTTCCATACCCACCATAAACACGTACGGATACTCTAGTCCCTTTGATGCATGCAAGGTTGATAACTGCACCGCGTCGGCTTCATCTTCTTCTTCGTTACGCTCTAACATATCGCGTAATGTAAGTTTGCTCACTACTTCGGCCAAGGTCATGGGCTCGTTATCGGTGTCGCCGGTTAGCATGTCGGTGATCCACCGATATAACTCCGATACGTTTTTCATCCGCATTTCAGCCGCTTTGGCACTAGGTGATGACTCGTATAAATACGCTTCGTAGTTAATGTTACGCACTAAATCTTTAACCGCTTCTAGGGTATCACCGCGCACCGCGTTGTCTGATAGCTCCACAACCCAACGTGCAAACCCAGTAAGTGCGTTCAAACCACGCCCTTTTAGCCTATAACCTAGGTCATTATCAAAACAGGTAGCAAATAAACTCATGTGCTTTTCATTTGCGAGCGTGCCCAGCTTTTCAAGTGTCACCGTGCCTATTTCGCGCCGTGGTGTATTTACTATTCGTAAAAATGCATTGTCATCGTCTTGATTAACCAGCAGCCGTAAGTAGGCCATAATATCTTTAATTTCTGAGCGCGAAAAAAACGACATACCACCGCTAATTTTGTATGGAATACGGTTACTCATTAACGATTTTTCAAAGCCTCGCGCTTGGTGATTACCGCGATATAAAATAGCGTAATCTTTGTAGCTAGTGCGTTTCATAAACTTATGCGAAATAATTTCAGCCACTACGCGCTCAGACTCATGCTCTTCATCACGACAACCAATTACTTTTATTGGCTCACCATAACCGAGCTCACTAAACAGCTTTTTTTCAATGTCGTGCGGGTTGTTGGCAATTAATATATTAGCCGCTTTTAGTATTCGCCCTGCACTACGGTAGTTTTGCTCCAGCTTAATAAGTCTAAGCCCGGGGAAGTCTTTACTTAATAACACTAAGTTTTGCGGACGCGCACCGCGCCATGAATATATCGATTGATCGTCATCGCCTACCACAGTAAAGCGGGCACGTTCACCTACTAACAGCTTAACAAGTTGGTATTGGCTGGTATTGGTATCTTGGTACTCATCCACCAGCAAGTATTTAAAGCGTTGCTGCCAGCGCATCCGTGAAGTGGCATTATTAGTAAGGAGCAAAGTAGGGATCATTATTAAGTCATCAAAATCTAGTGCATTATAAGCACGTAACTGGTTTTGATAGCGACCATAAAGCTGTGCAAATAATGCTTTTTGTGGCTCTTGCGCTTCGCGGATTGCTTGTTCTGGTAAAATTAATTCGTTTTTCCAGCTACCAATTGCCATTTTTAATAGCTTGAGTAGGTCTTTATCATTTTTAAGTTCGTCTTCGGTTAAATCATTTAATAACTGGTTGGTATCTTGATCGTCAAATAGCGAAAAACCCGGCTTAAAGCCCAGTGTACTAAGTTCTTTTTTGATAATTTCTAAACCCAGCGTATGAAATGTAGATACCCAAAGCCCTTTGGCATCTTGCTTGCCAAGTGTTTGCAAAACACGCTCACGCATCTCTTTAGCAGCTTTATTGGTAAAAGTAACCGCGGCAATATTACGCGCTTTATACTCACACTGTTTCACTAAATATGCGATTTTATTAGTAATAACACGCGTTTTACCAGAGCCAGCTCCAGCAAGCACTAAGCATGGCCCACTAATATATTTTACCGCTTCATCTTGTTTAGGATTGAGTTTCATAACGACCAAAGAGATTTAAAAAGACGGGCAATTTTAACGTAACCATTACAGCGAGCATAGCAATTGCACTAATTAATTCGATAAAGATCAACCTGTGTTAAATACACTGGCTATAAGGTAATATTAGTTATTATAAATTCTGGGCAACAGCCAAGGGACGAACATGATTAATCCAGCAAAACTTGAAGAAATTGCAAAGCAAATCACTAGTAATATGCCACAAGGCGTAAAAAACTTAGCCGATACACTCGAAGGTAAAACCAAACAAGTTTTACAAAACAAGCTTGCTGAGATGGACTTTGTAAGTCGTGAAGAGTTTGATGTACAAAGCCAAGTACTGATCCGTACACGCGAAAAGCTAACTGAGCTTGAAGCTAAAGTTGCACTGTTAGAGCAACAACTTAGCACTCAGCCAAATGCTGAATAATATATACGCTTAAAGTAAAAAAGCAGCCAAGGCTGCTTTTTTGTTTTGTAATAGTGCTAATTAATTAAATAACCTGAACTCTAGTTAAGGAACTTACTAACATATTGAATTATAATTATATTTATTTTCTCTAGCCAGAAGTTTTCAGTGAAAACAAGGCGAATTTACGCGTCAATAGCTGGCCTATTGCAAGTAAATTCAACGCAGTTAGCGCTGAAAATAGCTGCTTGAGATAGATTTATTATCCGGAGCTCAGGTTAAATAGCTCATCAAGTACATAGTAAGCTAAATTGCTCTGCTGCGCGCAACTCACAACCAGCATTTTTTGCGCTACTTGCTCCCCAGTTATTGGTTTATAGCGTTTTAAAAGTGGCAGGCGAGTTATAATGGGTAAAATAACACTGCCAATTTTCTCAGCCACTCTAAACTGCTTACGGTTACCTAATAATAACGACGGCTGAAAAAAACTGATACGTGCAAAAGGCAGTTGCTTAACCTGCTCCTCTAGTTGCCCCTTCATTTTTAAATAAGGGCTAGTGCTGTGCGCATTTGCACCACTTGATGACACCAAGCAGTAATGTTGCACACCATTACTTGCGGCTAATTGCGCGGCAATAAATTGATAATCAAAATCAACTCTTCGCTGCGCCGCAATTGAGCCGGCTTGCTTTTTAGTAGTACCTAAACAAGAAAAAAACACATCGCCTTTAAATAATGCAGCATATTGAGTTAACTCATCAAACTCAATTATATGATTAACGAGTTTTGGATGACGTATGCTTAGCGCACGACGGCTTAAGGCAATTACATTAGAAAAATACGCGCTTTGTAGTAACTTTTTTAATAACTCATTTCCTACTAACCCTGTTGCACCTATAATTACCGCCGTTTTTGTCATCGCTTTAATTATCCATGGTCAAGTTTTGAAAACACGTGTTGCACGGCTTTTTTATAAGTGTCGGCTTCTTCTGATGCACAAGTTACTACTGACTCTAGGTCATGTAGGTGGCCATTTTCTAGGCCGTAAACCCAACCATGAATCGATAAACTTTGTCCACGTGCCCATGCGTCTTGTACTATATTAGTACGCGCTACATTACGTACCTGCTCAATTACATTAAGCTCTATTAAACGGCTTAAACGCTCTTTTTCAGGCACTGCATTTAATTGCTCTAGGTGCTTCTCTTTTACATCACCAACATGGCGCAGCCAATTATCAATAAAGCCAAAGCGGGCTTCATCTAGTACTGCTTGTACACCACCACAACCATAATGCCCCACCACCATAATATGTTTAACTTTTAATACTTCAACAGCATATTGCATTACCGATAAACAGTTATGATCTGTATGTACAACTACGTTTGCTACGTTACGATGTACAAATAGCTCACCTGGGAGTAAATCTACAATTTGATTGGCTGGCACGCGGGAGTCGGAACAACCAATCCATAAGTACTCTGGATTTTGCTGCATTGATAGTATTTTAAAAAAGTCAGGATCCGCTTTACTAGTGCGATCTGCCCAACGTTTATTATTGTCGAATAAATTTTTTAGCTTTCTCATTGCATCTCTTTTCAGTTCGAAGACGGGTAATTTGCCAAGATCAAAATATTGCGCGGTGTTAACTGTTTTGCGCAAAACGTTTTAATACTGACTTGATAGCCTTGCTGCTGTAAATATAAAGCACGATCGAGCACAAGCCAAACTTCTATTGCTCTTCTGAACACATGTCGAACCAGTTCAATACGATCTGTTACTTTTATCTTGTCCTGCCCAATAAGTAAAAACTCATTATAATCAATCTCTTGTGGCAACTTTAACGACTTTTTGTCTGCAGCCCATGCACAAAATGATTTAAATGAATCTGAAAACACCGCCTTGTTAACCGACGGCACACTGACGTAATGTTGCTCATTAGTAATCGATTTTCGCAGGGCATCAAACCCGAGTCGCCATGCAACTTCAGTGTTACGCACTTTAACTATGCGTGAAGGCGCGGTGACCATTTCTTGAAGTGCGAGCTTTAAGTCGCGATGAGTTAAGTTAAGGAGACTTTGTTGTGCAAGCGTACTCATTGCTAGGTAATTATCTGGGGTAAATAAATGATAACAACAAGGAGAAAAACTAATGTTAGAGACTTTAGCTACACTGGCCTGCTGCATAAAAGCTTGATGTAAACCGCCGCAAGCATGTAAAGCGACTGCGTGCATATCGGCTTTAAAAAAAGCAGTAATGTCATCCTTCAATACATCAGCTTGGCTAAAGTGCATAGCTAAGCCTTGCTGCTTTGCACTGTGCTGCCCTTGCTCACATAATTGCGGTTGCAGCTCTATACTGTGCACGCTTTTAGCACCATTAAACGCTAGCATACGCCCGAGGTGCCCTTTACCCGCGCACCATTCTAAAACAGGCTTGGTACTACTGGGTAAAGCCGCTACAAAATCTTGCAGCTGCTGAAACTTCCGCCCTTTTATACCGTTACTAAGCCAAAACGGATAGTCACTGCGCGTTAAGTTCGCTGTTGGTAACTCACACAAATTTACCAGCTGTTCAAGTTGCTCAATATGCGGCTCAAAAAATTGATATAACTGTTCTTCATTGCCATCTAATTGGGCAACTTCTTCATCCGTTAAATTATTTAAAGGCTCTTGTAGCTCAGGCCAAGGTAGTGCATCAAAATCAAATGCCGTACATTGCCAATATTGGCGATTACGCATAAGGAGAGAATCAAGTGCAGAAAACTGCTCAGCTAAGGTCATATCAACTTAAAATAAATAAACACAATTAATTATAGCAGCTCAGCCCACTGTCATTAAGTGGTTATTTTTTGAAGATTAAACGTAAATACAGCGGGATAGAAATAATGCTGATAATAATTGCTGCCAGTAACATCCATGAAAGCTGTAATCTTTCGGGCTCCTGATACTTATATATAAAACTAGCTTTTACTTTGTCAAAATCACTTTGTTCAACACCATATAAATCAGCTATTAAGCGCCACTTTGCCATCGACATATTACCTAGGTGAGTACTGGGTACTGTAACATAGCCTTTTAATACCTCGGCTTCATAAGCTAGCTGATGGGGGCTTTTATGCGGTGCATATTGCTGAGTTACTGCTATCGCTTCATCCATATTCATCATTGCATAACGCCAACCTTTAAGACTTGCCTGATAAAAGCTTTCTACTGTTTGCGGGTGGTTTTTAAGCATACTTTGGCTAGTAAACAAAATATCGGCATACAGATCCATACCGTACCTTTGCGGACAAATAAGTCTGTGAGCAATTCCTTGTTGCGCCATGTAATAAGGTAGGTCGGTTACATACACTTGCATTGCATCTACTTTATTGTCAATCCATGCGCGGGTCGGATTATCACCTTCATAATGGGCTAAGCGGTCGGTATTAATGCCACTGCGCTGGAGCATAATTAATAACTCAGTATTCTCTCTTTTACCGCTGGTAGTGACTCGTTTAGTAATAAAGTCTCGTGCATGAAAAATATCAGAGCTGTCTTTAACCATCCAGCAATAAGGGGAAAACTGCAATATAGCAGCCATTGCCACTAAAGGTTTACCGGCAATGCGTTGCTGTAAAACACCAGAATGACCAATGCCAAACTGCACCTCACCTTGTGCTACTGCATCAAAACTGTCGGGCATACTTAACTTGGCAGGGAGTATATTTACATCCAGCCCGACCTCTTTATAAAAGCCTTTATGCTTGGCCATATAATAGCCGGCAAATTGAAATTGATGAGTCCATTTTAATTGCAATGTAACCGGTTCTTGCGCCTGTAGCTGGCAACAAAAAAGCCCTAAAACAATGATTAGTCCTTTAATTAGCAACGAGTTCCCCTCAAAGCATATTATTATTTATTGATAATAATATGTAAAAAACATGATAAAGCAAGCACCTCAACGAGGTGCTTGTTAATAAAGAGGGTTATGCCGAAGCGAGTTTATCGACGTTTTTGCCCTGAGGCTGCGAGGTTAAAAACTGGGTAAAACACGGGTTATTTGTTTCATCTTGTACGTTATAGCCTAAGCGATTTAAGTGCTCATTAAACACATCAAATTGGCTTGGTTCAATTGCAAAACCTGCTAATACATTCCCCGTAGAGCCACCATGATTACGATAATGAAATAAAGTAATATTCCAATTACTGCCTAAGGTATCTAAAAAGCGTGCTAATGCGCCCGGGTATTCAGGAAACTCAAACTGTAATAAACGTTCATGTAATTGCTCAGGTGCTTTACCTCCAACCATATAACGCACATGTAACTTAGCGAGTTCGTTATCCGATAGGTCGCAAAATTGATAATTGTTATTGGTTAGATCTCGCTTTAACTCTTCTAGCTCTTGTAACCCTTGACGTAGCGCAATACCTACAAATATTTGCGCATCGCCGGGCCCTGCATAACGATAATTAAACTCGGTAATAGCGCGCCCACCTAACGAGGCACAAAATTGTTTAAAACTGCCTTTTTCTTCATTAATGGTAACGGCTAATAGCGCTTCGTTTTTTTCGCCAAGTGCGGTGCGCTCTGCTACATAACGTAAGCGATCAAAATTTAAATTAGCTCCTGAAAGCACGGCAGCTAAATGCAGCCCTTTTAACCCCGATTGCTGACTCCACTTTTTCAGCCCGGCAGTGGCAAGCGCGCCTGAAGGCTCGGCAATGGCACGCGTAGATACAAAAATATCTTGCATGGCGGCGCATATCTCATCGCTGCTTACGGTAACTACGTCGTCGCAAAACTTTTGCGCTAATCTAAACGTTTCAGTGCCAATAATTTTAACCGCCACACCATCGGCAAAACTACCAACTCTATCAAGCTCTACTGGCTTACCCGCTTTTAGTGCGGCTTGTAAGCAGGCACTTTCGTCGGCTTCTACCCCTATTACTTTAATATCAGGGCGCAGTGATTTTATATATACCGCCATACCAGCAAGCAAACCGCCGCCGCCAACGGGAATAAATACCGCATCAAGCTCGTTTAACTGCTGCATTAGCTCACGGGCTACTGTGCCTTGCCCTACAATTACGTCTGGGTCGTCAAATGGCGGTACAAATATACCGTTGAGTTGCTCTGTAAGTTCTAGCGCATGGGCTTTAGCGGCATCAAAGTGATGACCATGTAATACTACTTCACCACCAAGTGCACGCACTGCACTTACTTTTATTTCTGGGGTAGTTACTGGCATAACTATAGTTGCCTGATGCCCTAAATGTGAGGCACTCAGCGCCACACCTTGAGCATGATTTCCCGCAGATGCAGTAATCACTACTGAGCCTTTAGGCAGCTTGTTAAGTTTATTAAATGCACCACGTAATTTAAATGAGTACACCGGCTGCTGGTCTTCGCGTTTTAGCCACACATGGTTGCCCAGCTTAGTACTGAGTTCGGCCATTTTGCTAACCTCAGTTACTTTAGCCAGCGGCTCCATGTTTGCTTGAATAATTGCACGAAAATAATCGAGTTCTTGAGAAACCATAATTAACTAAGCTCCTCTAGTTTGGCTAAATCGCGCACTGCACCTTTATCGGCACTGGTAGCAAGTAGCGCATATGCTTTAAGCGCAGATGATACATAACGCTGACGATCAAGCGGTTTATAAGCCTGCTTGCCACGCGCTAGCTGTTTTTGTTTACGAGCTTCGAGCTCTGCATCGCTAAGCGCTAAAGTAATTTCGCGAGTAGCAATATCAATAATTATTTTATCGCCGTTTTCAACGTAGGCAATCGCACCACCACTAGCCGCTTCTGGTGATACATGGCCAATTGATAAGCCTGATGTGCCGCCAGAAAAACGACCATCAGTGATCAAGGCACATTTTTCTGCTAAGCCTTTTGACTTTAAGTAACTGGTTGGATAAAGCATTTCTTGCATTCCAGGCCCGCCTTTTGGCCCTTCATAACGA
This sequence comes from Pseudoalteromonas sp. MIP2626, assembly GCF_013414205.1. Classification (NCBI taxonomy): domain Bacteria; kingdom Pseudomonadati; phylum Pseudomonadota; class Gammaproteobacteria; order Alteromonadales; family Pseudoalteromonadaceae; genus Pseudoalteromonas; species Pseudoalteromonas sp. MIP2626. The sequence goes on along the minus strand of NZ_JAATTW010000058.1, from coordinate 6,978 downwards.
ATAACCACTACATCGCCGGCTTTTACTTCGTCGTTTAAAATACCTTCTACCGAATCATCTTGCGACTCATACACCACGGCAGTACCTTCAAAATGTAGCATGTCATCAACTACACCCGCGCTCTTTACAACACAGCCATCAACCGCTAAATTGCCCGACAGTACGGCTAAACCACCATCTTGACGAAAAGCGTGTTCAACACTACGAATACAACCATGTTCGCGGTCGTTATCGCCCTCATCCCAACGGCATTCTTGGCTCATTGCTTTAGTAGTGCGAATACCCGCAGGGCCTGCACGATAAAATTTGCGAGCAGCTTCGTTAGTTGGGTCTGTTGCATCCCACTTTTTAACTAGCTCAGCCATTGTTGACCCAGCGACATGATTTACCGACATATCAACTAAGCCTGCTTTACCCAACTCACGTACAATTGCCATCATGCCACCAGCGCGGTGTACATCTTCAATATGATATTCTGGCGTAGCGGGTGCTACTTTACATAAAAAGGGCGTTTTACGAGATAGTGCATCAATGTGCGACATATCAAAATCAACACCTGCCTCTTGCGCCGCAGCAAGTAAATGTAATACCGTATTTGACGAGCCGCCCATGGCTATATCTACTACCATGGCGTTCATAAAGGCTGTTTTGTTAGCAATCGCGCGTGGCAATACTTCTTGGTTATCTTTTTGGTAATACTCGCGGCACAAATCAACAATGCGTGCGCCCGCTTCAACATATAATTGTTTACGGTCTTTATGCGTTGCTAGCGTAGTACCGTTACCCGGTAGTGCTAAACCAATGGCTTCAAGTAAACAGTTCATAGAATTGGCAGTAAACATGCCTGAACACGAACCACATGTAGGACATGCTGAGCGCTCCACTTGCTCTGAATCTGCATCACTTACCGACTCATCTGCACCTTTAACCATGGCGTCTACCAAATCGAGTTTAATATCGATATTAGCAAGTTTAGTTTTACCGGCTTCCATCGGACCACCCGATACAAATATAACCGGAATATTTAAACGCAACGCTGCAAGCATCATTCCTGGGGTAATTTTGTCGCAGTTTGAAATACAAATCATCGCATCGGCGCAATGGCCATTAACCATGTACTCAACCGAGTCGGCAATTAGGTCGCGTGATGGCAGTGAATACAACATGCCACCATGGCCCATAGCAATACCATCATCTATAGCTATGGTGTTAAATTCTTTTGGCACGCCACCCGCTTGGGTAATGGTTTCAGCCATCAGTTCGCTCAGCTGATTAAGGTGCACATGCCCAGGTACAAATTGTGTAAATGAGTTTACAACCGCAATAATCGGCTTTCCGAAATCGCTATCTGTCATTCCTGTTGCACGCCATAATGCACGAGCACCTGCACGTTTTCGACCTTCGGTTGTTGTTGCACTTCTTAATTTTGCCATGGTTACCTCTGTTTTGCTGCTTTATAAGCAAGCATTCCTCATTCTTAGTTATTGAGTAAGTTTATTAACCCACTCTGTAATTGTTTACTGCGCGCACACTTAAACCACTTGTTGCTGTAAATTTTGTAAAGTAACGGCTTTTACGTCCACCAGCTTATTTAGCTGACTGGTTAATAAGTGAATTGGCTTATCGCTGTCTACCGTCATGGTTACATGGTATTGGCCATCGTCTATATTGAGTTGAAAATGGGTTAAGTCAAAACCACGATGACGTACTACGCGTAAAAAACGCTCTACAGCAACACTTTGATTTTTTAAGGCGATTGTTAAACTATGTTTCATTGTGCTTTCCCCGTCATCATTTCATCGTTAGCTGCACCTGGTGGTACTAGCGGCCATACATTTTCTTTATTATCAATACAGGCATGTACTATGTATGGACCTTTACTATTAACCAGTGCGGTTATTGCATCGTCAACTTGATTAGCATGGGTTATGGTTTGCCCTGGTATACCAAATACCGCTGCTAGCTGCACAAAGTCTGGATTATCTGAAAGGTCAGTTTCTGAGTAGCGCTCTTCAAAAAACAGCTCCTGCCATTGACGTACCATACCTAAGCGTTGGTTATCTAAAATAAGTATTTTTACTGGTAAATTATTACGACGAATTGTTGCCAACTCTTGAATGTTCATCATGATAGAGCCATCACCAGATACCGTAATAACAAAGTCATCGGGGCGCGCTACTTGTGCACCAATTGCCGCAGGTAAACCAAAGCCCATAGTGCCTGCACCACCACTACTTAAGTGATTACTGGGATGATTAAATTTCATATGCTGGGCCACCCACATTTGGTGCTGACCTACATCGCAGCACACGACACCCGTTTTAGGCATACGTTGGCTAAGTTGATTAAGTAAATAGGGTGCAAATACCTTGTCGCCCGGATAGTCGTAACGCCATGCATATTTAACCATCATTGCCTTGTTATAATCGCACCATGCTTGGGGAGTTACAAAACACTCTAATGCAGGTAAGGACGTTTTTAAGTCAGCAATTAAAGAAGCTTTTGCTGGTTTACGCTTACCGACTTCTGCGGCGTCTATGTCTAAATGAATTACTTTAGCGTTTGCAGCAAACTTTGCTAAGTTGCCGGTAACACGGTCATCAAACCGCGCCCCAATACACACTAGTACATCGCATTCTTGCACCGCTAAGTTAGCAGCTTGGCCGCCGTGCATACCTAGCATACCTAAGTAATACTCGTAATCGGGTAACACACTGCCCAGCGCTTTAAGTGTGGCAACCGCTGGCATGTGGGTTTTATTTAAAAACTGCATCAACTGGGCTTGTGCATCCGCTGATTGCACTCCACCACCTACATAAGCAACCGGCTGTTTAGCTTCACTAAGCAGTTGATTAGCAATAGCAACTTGCTTTAAATCAAGTTCTGGTAAGTACTCGTCTGCTGCTAGCCAAGGCTGAAATGGCACTTGCGCCATTTGAATGTCTTTTGGGATATCTACGAGTACGGGCCCTGGGCGACCGCTTTGCGCTAAGTGCATGGCCTCTTGCAGTATTTCGGCTAAATCTTCGGCTCGCTCTACCATGTAACTGTGCTTAGTACACGACAGCGACATACCTAACACATCTATCTCCTGAAAGGCATCTGAACCAATCGCTGCGGTAGGCACTTGCCCGGTAATTGCTAATAATGGCACTGAGTCCATCATCGCATCGGCAAGAGCAGTAATTAAGTTAGTGGCACCAGGGCCTGACGTTGCAAAACACACTCCTAATTTACCCGTACTACGAGCAAAACCTACTGCCGCAAAGCCTGCACCTTGCTCATGCCGAGTAAGGTAGTGCTTGACTGGCGCGCCATACAAGGCATCGTAAATTGGCATAATAGCTCCGCCTGGGTAGCCAAATACTTCTTTTACGCCGTGTTTGGCTAATAAATCTATTGTTAATTCTGCGCCTGTCATTAATAAAACCCTCATTCCTCAGTGACAATTCAATCACATATTTTGCCGCTAAAACCAAAAAGCCCCCCGAACGGTTAAGTGCGGAGGGCTTTTAAATGCTTAAGTTTTTTAAAGCACTACGAAGCCCTCGCGGGAATAATCACCACGATAATAATCAGGACTAGGTTTAGTGCGTTTGCAAGCATGTAATTAATACCAAATGTTGTTAAATTATCGCAAAGGTTATTCCTTTGCTCTCTTTTTATATTAATACCGTGCTGAGCCCCTTAAGTCAACATCAAATTCAATTCAAATAAAAGACAAATAAGCAATTTAAGTGGTTTTAATATTCACTATAATTACCTGCTATGGTTTTTTTATGTGAATAGTTAAGCGCTATAAATTCCCTATTCTAATATGCCCTTTTTATGGTTTGATTAATTTTTAATAATACTCTGGGAATAAATTTATTTTACCCCCCTCAGGAAATGCGTAGCTTCTCTTAAGCAGTTCTTAAGTGTTGTTGCATAACATGGCGTTGTTGTTTTAAACGAGCCTAAATATGCATTCACTTAGTCCTATATCTACACAGCAAAAACTTAATCGTGGTAAACGGTTTTACATTCACTGTAGCGCCAACGCTTTTGTAGTAATGATTGCCTGCTACTATTGCTTGGTTATAAATATTCCATTCATTCATGGCTCTTTTAGCGCCATTACTTCTTTAGCTTCTTTTTCGTGGCTATTTTTATTTTCAGTACCGCTATTACTACTCTGCCTGCTAATTATATTTTTTTCGATAGTGTCGGTTCGGTGGTTATTAAAGCCACTTAATTACTTTTTATTGGTTATTTCCAGTGCAGTACTTTACGGCACCTTAAATTATGGCGTGGTGTTTGATTATTCTATGATCCAAAACACCTTCGAAACTGATTCAAGCGAAGCATTAAGCTATTTAAATCCGCAGCTTATTGGCTTTTTACTGCTGTTTTGTGCCCTGCCTGTTTTTGTTTTAAGCAAAATAAAAATACACTTTACCCGCCCTCACCAAGAAGTACTTAGCCGCGTAAAGCTAGTTGTAGCGTGTTTGGCGCTTATAGTATTGGTGGTTACAAACTTTTATGCCGACTATGCTGCAACGGGCCGCAATAACCGCATTTTGAAAAAAGAAATTATTCCATTTCAGTATCTCTCTAGCGGCTATAAATATATGCGCGATCAGCTGCTGTATACCAATATGGAATTTAAAAATATAGATGCTGCACCTACCCTAATTGCGCCTAATGCCAGTAGCGTAACCGTAATAGTGGTTGGTGAAACTGCACGAGCAGAAAACTTTGCTTATCAAGGTTATAAACGTAACACCAATTTTTATACCCAAAAACACGGCGTTACTTACTTTAATAATGTGGCGTCTTGCGGCACGGCTACAGCGGTATCTGTACCTTGTATGTTTTCGTTGCAAACACAAACAAACTTTGATCGACTCGAAGCCGACAGCCAGCAAAACTTGATTGATTTGGCCCAGCACGCAGGCAGTGATGTACTCTGGGTTGATAACAACAGCGGCTGTAAAGACGTATGTACGCGAGTAGTTACTATCGACATACCTACAACAAAATCTACTTTATGTGATGGTAAGTACTGTTTTGATGAAGCGCTATTAGCTCCACTTAAACACAAACTGGCTAATTTAACCCAAGCTAACACCGTTATCGTACTGCATATGATGGGCTCGCACGGGCCAACTTACTTTAAACGCTACCCTGAACAATTTAAACAATTTACCCCAACCTGCGACAGAAGCGATATTCAAAATTGCTCATTTGATGAATTAGTTAATACCTACGACAACACCATTGCGTACAGCGACTTTGTTAACGCCCAAGTAATTGAGCAATTAAAAACGCTGCCAAACAATATAGATAAGCAATTTTTATATGTGTCAGATCATGGTGAATCTCTTGGCGAGGGCGGTGCTTATTTACATGGCTTTCCGTATAGCTTTGCGCCTAGCACACAAACCCACGTACCACTTTATATGTGGGCTGATGAGCATAATCAGCGCATTACCAATACCTGCTTAGCTAATTTAGACACCAATGCTGCACGCTCACACAACAATATTTTCCACACCCTTTTAAATTTAATTGGCATTAACAGCAAAACGTATCAGGCATCGCTTGATCTACTTGCGAGCTGCCAAACAACACCAAGCGAAATAGAACTATGAGCAATAAAACCGTTACAAAACGCCAAGGCTTAATGCGCCTTATTTTTACCTTAAGCTATTCTTTTAACGGCTTAAAATGGATGAGTCGATTTGAAGCGGCGTTTCAACAAGAGTTAGCACTGTTTTCGTTACTTGGTGTGTTTGTGTATCTGCAAGAAATTGCACTAAGCGATAAATTACTACTTATAGCCAGCCTGCTTTTTGTATTGTTTGCTGAACTAGTAAATACGGCAGTTGAGGTTGTAGTTGATAGGATTGGCAGCGAATACCATGAGCTTTCGGGTCTCGCTAAAGATATAGCCTCTGCCAGTGTGTTTATAGCCATGTTAATTGCCGCACTTATTTGGTGGGCTGTATTATGGGCTTAAAGCTAAATTTTATACCTAAAATAACGGGGCTAATAGTTAAAGTAATACCTCAGGTGAAAAATGCACTTGGCCCGGTATGGATTTTTGTTGTATTTGCTGTTTTAGCCCTTGGCTTTTTAACACTTGCTCGCTTTGGTTTAAGTGTATGGCAAGGGGAGCGTGTATTTGGATCGCATGCGTGGTTTTCTATATTTGTAGGTGGTTTAAGAGTTGATATAGCCACTTTAAGCTACATTATTATGCCCGTATTGCTACTTACTTTACTGATGCAGAGCGTAGGTTGGCAAAATAAAATACGCAGCCTAATTAAAATTTACTTAGTGGGTATGTCTGCTTTACTCGTTTTTTTTGAAGTGATTACCCCTACATTTATAAACGAGTATGATTTACGCCCAAACCGCTTATTTATAGAGTATTTAATTTACCCTAAAGAAGTCTCTAAAATGATTCTTTCGGGCTATAAATTAGAAATACTTATTGCTGTTATAGCACTTATTTTAAGCTGCAAATTTGCAGGTAAAGTATTTAGCCATCAATGGCAAAGTAAGTCGTCACTAACAAGGTTAAATCAATCAATTTTAGCGTTAGTTTTAGTGTGCTTAACTATTTTAGGCGCGCGTAATTCATTAGGGCACAGACCACTTAACCCAGCCATGGTATCGTTTTCGACCGATCACTTACTTAACGACTTAACCCTTAACTCACTTTATAGCGTAGCATTTGCGGTAAAGCAGCTCTCTAATGAGCAATCTAGCCAAGATTATTACGGAAAAATGCCAGCAGATGAACTGCTTAGTATAGTGCGCAATAATATGCAAGATAGCCAAGCCACATTTACTGATAAAAGTGCGCCAACAAACACCTTTCATACCGCAACGAATAACACTAAACCAAAAAACCTAGGGCGTGTTGATCTTTGTGGTATGAAAAACAAACAGCATGAAGATAAGGTATAATTGAATTCGCCAGAAAACTTT
>NZ_JAATTW010000057.1:0-19586 GCF_013414205.1 Pseudoalteromonas sp. MIP2626 | reverse complement strand
GTCATGAACCCAATGCGTGGAATTTAAGTGTTCACGATAAAACCGGAATCGGTGTTCACCATCACCGGAATACGCAACTCTAAAAATAATTATGTTTTTTATTAGGTAAATTTCTTAAACAACGAGAAATCGCTTGAAAACATCTATTACAGTAAGTGATTTGAATTGATAATTTGCCTATCTGTTATACGAAAGCTAATCGGTTTACTTCGAGGTAGAGTTTATTTAGGCCGATACTTTGCGGAGTAGCAACAGCGCATCTTTATTTTTCATTACATAAAGAACTTGTATTCATGGGCAGTTATAGCCGTGGATTGCATCACTCAATAATTACCGGCGGTCTGCTCTGTGCCATAAGCCGACCTTGAGACACATAGAGATTAAGACTGCAAAGATACGAAAGCGGAAGTTAGCTTTGGCCTGTTTAACGACAAATATTCCGACAAAGCAGTCATGACTATTAGTTTATTGTTAAATCTAATCTTTCTTTTCGTTCATCTACTCAATAACCCCACGCTAAACGTGACTTTAGCGTGGGGTTAGAGTTCACAGTAATTTTATCTGGATAGCTCTTTTATTTTTTTCTCTGAAAACCAGCGATATAAAACAGGTAAAACAAATAATGTTAACAGTGTTGCAGTTACCAAGCCGCCAACAATAACACTCGCTAATGGGCGCTGTATTTCTGCACCAACACCATTAGACATTAACATCGGTATCAAACCTAAAGCTGATGTTATAGCAGTCATAAGTACAGGTCTTAATCTTGAAGTAGCGCCTTCAAAAACGGCTTTAGATGCTTCTAGACCGTCTTTAATACGTTGGTTGATACTTTCTACCATAACGACCCCATTCAATACCGCTACACCAAATAAGGTAATAAAGCCAACGGAGCTTGGTACAGACAAGTATTGTCCAGATAAATATAAGGAGAAAACTCCGCCAATTACAGCAAGCGGCACGTTGACCAATATCAGCATAGCTTGACCAACAGAACCAAAGGCAAAGTAAAGTAGTAGTGCGATTAGTGCTAACGATAAAGGTACAACTATAGCTAACCTATTTTGAGCACGTTTTTGACTTTCGAACTGGCCGCCAATCGAAACAGAATAACCTGAAGGTAAGTCAACCTTTTCAGCAATTACCGTTCTGATATCGGCAACCACGCTTCCCATATCTCGATTTTGTACATTTGCTTGGATAACGACTCTTCGTTGTACATCATCGCGTCTAACTTGTGGTGGGCCTGACTCAAATGAGACTGAGGCTACGTCACCCAGCCGCACCCAAGCACCAGTAGGTGATTGAAGCCGAATATCAGCAATAGCTTCTTTGTTACTTCGGTACTCTTCCTCTATGCGAACGTAAATATCATAACGTTCATTACCATTGATTATTTGTCCGGCTTCAACACCACCAATACCATCACGCACAACCTCCATTATGTCACTCACAGACAATCCAAAGCGTGATAGTTCTTGCCTGTTAGGACTTATCACCAATTGCGCTTCACCAGCAATTTGCTCCAATGCAACATCCCTTGCACCTTCAATGTTTTTAATTGCTGTTTCTATTTCTTGACCTTTAGCCGCCAGTACCTCAAGTTCAGGCCCAAACAACTTTATCGCCAACTGAGCCTTAACACCAGATAGTAGCTCATCGACACGAGTCGCAATAGGTTGAGAAAAGTTGAGTAGCAACCCAGGGAATTCTTCTAAAGATCTCTCCATTTTTCCTTGAAGTTCATATCGATTAGATGCACTGGTCCACTCAGAAACAGGCTTCAACCCTATGTAAATTTCGATGTTATTCACAGGCTCTGGGTCTCCACCTATTTCTGCTCGACCAATTCGGCTTAATGCATAGGTTACTTCAGGGAAAGCCATTAGTTTTTCTTCTAGAATTGGTGCCACAGTGAGCGCGGTATCTAAACTGGAAGAAGGTGCAAGCGTTGCTCTTAAGTTTATCGTCCCTTCTTCTAACTCAGGTACAAATTCAGTACCAATTAATGGAACTAATGCAAAGGCAGAGAAAACTAATATAAGTGCGGCTGAAATGACTAATTTGGTGCGTTTTAGTGCGAATGTAAGCCCTTTTCTGTAGAGTTTGTCTAATGGCCTAAGAACAAAGCTTTCCCTCTCTTTTACACCTGACTTAAATAAATAAGTAGCTAAAGCGGGTACAACAAACAACGCAACCACAATAGCAGATATAACAGCTAAAATGATGCTTATTGCCATAGGTTGAAATAACTTTGCCTCAACACCTTCAAAGCTAAATAAAGGCGTAAATACGACTAAAATAATAGAAGCTGCAAAAAATACGGGACGAGCCACTTCTTTACCCGCATTTTGAAGACGTAACTTAATACCATGCTCATCTTGTTCTACATCATGTGGATCAGTATCAGCACTAGGCACTCTTTCTTTTACAGTTTTTAAATGGGTAGAGTCTGGTCTATTTAAATGCTTAAACATGTTTTCAACCATCACGACTGAACCATCAACTAGCATACCAATGGCTACGGCAATGCCACCCAATGACATAAGGTTTGCAGAAATGCCCCACCAAGCCATGATCATTAACGCGATACCAATTGAAATTGGAATAGATATTAGGACAAGGAAGGTTGCACGTATATTCATTAAAAATAGTGCTAATACAATACAGATGAAAATAAATGCTAGTAATAGTGCATCAACTACTGTATCAACGGCTTTTTCAATCAAATCAGCCTGATCATAAAATGGTTCAAAGCGAACACCTTTAGGCAATGCTTGATTAATCAATGGGATTCTTGCATTGATACCATCAATGGTGGCTTTAGTATTAGACCCCATGCGTTTTAAGACAATGCCAGAGACAACTTCACCTAAATTTTCGACTTTACCGTCTTCGGTTTTGCGCGTCATTGTGACAGCACCTTGACGAATTTCACTGCCCATTTCAACTTTAGCAATATCCGAAACCGTCACAACTGTCCCATCAACTGTTTTGACGGGAACTTGTTTGATATTACTAATACCAGCGTCACCACTTTCAAACCAACCTGCACCTCTAATAACAAGCTGCTCTTGCCCACGGTTCATATACCATCCGCCAACATTGGCATTGTTGTTATCTAGGGCACCAACAACGTCTTCTTGCGTTAGGTTATAAGAAAGAAGCTTAGATGGATCTACATTTACTTGGTACTGCCTAACAATACCTCCAAAGGAGAGTACATCAGTAACACCATCGACAGGCATAACGAGTAATTTTACTACCCAATCATTGAGACTCCTGAGTGCCATAGCATCATAGCCTGCATCTTTATCTGAAATAAGAAGGTACTGAAATACTTGGCCTAGCCCTGAGGTGTTTGGCCCCATTTCGGGTGTGCCGACACCTTCTGGTATCAGTTCTTTTGCGGCTTGAAGACGCTCAAATACAAGTTGTCTTGCAAAGTAAATGTCGGTGCCTTCTTTGAAAACAACCGTGACGCCAGACAAGCCTGTTTTAGAAATTGAGCGCACTTGTTCTACATCAGGTAAGGCATACATGACCGCTTCAATGGGGTACGTAATGAGTTGTTCAACTTCTTCAGCAGCTAGTCCTGGCGCTTCAGTATTTACAGCAACTTGAACATTAGTAACATCAGGAAAGGCATCTAAATTTAGTTTTGGTATAACCATAATTGCGCCGACAATTGTGGCAAACAGCGCAATCAAAATCAGGAGTCTATTATTAACAGACCAATCTATTATTTTATTAAACATAGTCTTGCTCCTTAGTGGTTATGCGGATCAAATCCGCCTTTAGCGATTTCAGAAGCAACAAAAAATGCGCCTTTGGTTACAATTCGCGTCCCACTATCAAGGCCAATGATTTCCCTAAAATCACCTAAGGCTCGGCCTAGTTCTACTTCTACAGCTTTAAATTCTCCAGGGTGGTCTTCGACAAATACGGTCCAATCACCATCTGCGCTGCGGATCAATGCTTCTTCTGGCACAGCCATCACTTTCTGCTTTGTGGCAAACTGAAAGTAAACTTTTACAAACATACCTGAATGAAGGTTATCATCAGCATTCTGTACCCCCAATCTAATAATTCTTGTACGAGTTACGGGATCAATTGTATGGGCTTCTTGGATAACTTTGGCATTGTAACTCTGGCCTTCTAATTTAAGTACCGCAGGAGAATCAATTGATAAATTTAGCTTTTTATTTGGAGAAACTTTTGCTTCAACCCATAGTTGTTTTTCATCAGCTAACAACATGACTGAATCCCCAGCATCAACACGTTGCCCTTGGATAAAGTCGTCTTGAAGCACGACACCTTCACGGTGCGCCGTTAATGCATATTGCCCAAATGCTTTAATGTCTTTGTTAGAAATACCATTTATTGCTTTTTCAGTTAACCCTAAAGCAATGAGCTTGCCATAGCTCGCATTGTATGTTGTTTCAGCTTGTAATAATCGACTTTCACTCACCGTCTTATTACCCAGCTTTTTTACACGTTGCCATTCGGTTGAAGCGATTAAATAGTCAGCTTGTGCTTGTGCCATTGCTTCACTAAATAATGTAACTAACTTCTGACCTATTTCTACATACTCGCCAAGCGCTGCATGGCGACTGATAATGACTGACTCTGTACGTGGTGATACCACATAACTTTTATAGCCATTAGCTTTTATTTCGCCAGGTGCATATACGGAGCTAAATTGATATTCAGGCTTAACACTTTCCACTTTAATTTTAGCAAGCGACATCTTTTTTGGATCAATAGTGATACCTTCTTCATGTTCTTCTTCTCCCTCTTTATTACCACCTTCATGGCCGTGCTCGTCATGGTCACCTTTATCTTCTTCATGTCCCTTTTCGTGTTCATGCTCATCTTGATGTTCTTTTTCTTCTTGTTTCGAAACGTTTGTGACAGAACCAGTTCCATCTGACGACTGTGCAAAAGCATCATGATTTGTAGTAAACCCAACTAACAGGCTGCTAATTACTACGGCTAAAAATTTTTTACTAATTACTGTATTCATTTTTGTAACCTATATTTTTAATAAATTTAAGATTTCGTTTTTCGCTACTGAAAAAACAAAGCGCTCAAATCTCAAATTTGGATAACTGACCCATACTTAAAATGAAGGATATTTCTGCAAGCTTGAATTGATTTTCCAAACGTATTCCTGCATGAAGCCCTTCCGCACGTTGATTTAATGCAAGTAAGTAGTCAGAAGTATTAATATCACCAGCTTGCCAGCGCTTATTTAATAAGTTTTCGCTGCTATCTAATCTGCCTTTTGTCAGTTTTTGCCATTGCTCATAATATTTTCTACTGACATTAAGCGATTCATAATTAGCTTTTGCTTCAAAAGACTGCTTTCGATATACCGACTGAAAATTCGCCTCGGCTGCAATGGCTTCTGAATAAGCGGCTTTAACATTATCTGTATAGTTATTTCTGATGTTTAAAGGCATTGAAAAAGTCACACCAACCAAGTCTTCATCTCCACTTTTCCCTGCGCTAACGCCAATGGTTGGATTAGCTTTAGATTCCATAGTGGTTAGTTGAGCTTTAGATTGTTGTCCCTTCCATTTCGCTCTAGCAAGTTTAACTTTTGGATGTTCCTCAACCCACTGGGAGTTAAATGAGTAGCTTGTTGCTCCAAAAGTAAATGAAAACAAATTGGTAGTATTAGGCGTCCAATCAGGCAATAACTCCTGAACCTTTACCTCTGCATTTTTCAAAGCAATTTGAGACTCAGATATTTCACTAAAAATTTGCGACAAGTTTAAATAGACTAGCTCAGCGTCAAGTGGCTCTAGAAGTCCAGCTTTTCGTTTGTCTTCAACAATTCCAACGAGCGTTTGCAATTGCTCTTCTCTTTCTGAAAGTAACTGAGCAGCTTTTTTTGCTGCTTGCCAATTAACTAATGCAGTTAAGGCATTAGCCTTTTTAGAATCGAGTAGAGATAACAATTGTTGCTGGTTTGCATAAACATCAATTTCACCAATGGTTTTATTTGTTGATTGCTTATCCCAAAAATCTATCGTTTGACTGATACCAATAGAGTAATTATCAAAATCACCTTCTTTTTCATAGCTTGCTTCAAGCTCTGGGTTATATACGGCTTGAGTTAAGCTTTTGGCTCTATGATTACTTGCATTAAGTAACTCTTTAGCCGCAACAACTTCGGGATCTTTATTTATTTGACTATCTAGCCATGAAATACTTTTCTGTTTGCCATAAGTGGCAACTGAAAAACTCACAGCCATGCATAAAGACAGGGTTAAACCTGTATTTTTTAAAAATATATACATAAAACTTCTTAATTTTTTAATTTATAAACACGAACCCTTTATCCTTCTCATGGACAAATAGGTCATTAAAAATCAATCTAATTAAGAAATGGGTGGGCGAAGTATCGCTTCAAGGTAAGTATTTGTTTGATCAATTTGATAAGGCGTTTTATTGATAATGTTTAGTTTGCCCGTGGTATTTGAATTACTGACTAAAATCCAAGATAAGTGGCTGCCACTGCAATGACCGCAGTGATGACAATCTTTTTCATTATGCTGCTCATCACCTACATTATCATTTGAGACATTTCGATCATCTGCATGATCATGTTGAGTTTGAAGGTGCTCTATATCTATTTGGTGATTCTCAGATGTTGAGGATGCTACAGCAGTTAACGATTGTAAAACAATCGAAATAACCAAGAGCATTTTTAGTACAACATTAAGGTTCAAAGTTATCACCAGTTAAATATAGTATTTAAAATACTAGCAGAAACTATTTTCTTAAACTAGCTTTTCAATTCAGTTTCCACGCTTTTACATTAAATAATTTTTTATTTGACTCTATAGCCACTATAGATTTTATACTTATTTTAATATTATTACGGAGTGTTAAATATGTCAGAAAAATGTAGTGGTCAGTGTCAATCATCTTCTACCAATGAAGATGTAAAAATTGATACACAATTAGATAACTATAGTGGCGCGTTTGTCAGTACATTTAAAGTACCTCAAATGGACTGTCCTTCAGAAGAGAGATTGATTAGGTTAGCACTTGACTCAATTGAGCCTTCAGTTGGGTTGCAATTTGATATTCCTAGCCGTTTAGTCAAGGTTTTTCATGATGAAAATTTAGATGAGATAACAAAAAAATTACAACAACTCAATCTCGGTGCAGAGTTGGCATCAACTAAAGAAAGTTGCAGCACCGAAGCTGCAAAAGCAAAAGATCTAGCCCAAAAAAATGAGATGAAAGAAGCATCAACGCTAAAATGGTTGTTAGCCATTAATGGAGTCATGTTTTTTATAGAAGTAATTGCTGGGATTATTGCGCAATCTGCTGGCCTTATTGCCGACTCATTAGATATGTTTGCTGATGCTGCTGTTTATGGTTTAGCTATATATGCTGTCGGTAAAAGCATAAGCATGAAACTTAGAGCGGCACATATATCTGGTGTACTTCAAATTATTCTAGCGCTAGGTGCTTTGAGTGAAGTCGTAAGACGCTTTATTTACGGTAGTGAACCTATCTCTTCTTTAATGATGATATTTGGTGGAATAGCACTAATCGCTAACATTGCTTGTCTGTTTTTAATATTTGGCAACAAAGAAGACGGCGCTCATATGAAAGCGAGTTGGATTTTTTCCGCAAATGACGTAATCGCAAACGTAGGTGTAATCTTAGCTGGCTTATTAGTTACAGTAACTAGCAGCCGTTATCCAGATTTAGTGATTGGTTTGATTATTGCTGTTGTCGTTTTAAACGGTGCTCGCCGCATCTTACAGCTAAAGTCTTAAGTAGAAAGTAGTTAAAAGAATGCACCCGTCATATTTTAAACCATATATATCATACGTGATAATGATTTTAATCGCGGTGCAGTCTGTGTTTTTTTCGCAAGAAGAGATTGAAGGAAACTTAATTGAAAGTTCTTTTAATATATCACTAACTGAGTCTATTACCCCGCTAAAAGCTCCTGAAAGCTCTAATTTATTTGAGGAGGGTAATAGCCAAACTTTAATTGATAATTGTAATTTTTGTTGCTGCTGTCAGTTATTTTTAAATACAGATTCTTCTTGTAATATTTTACAAGCAATAGAATATTTCCCTACCTACGCCTTAGTTTCCCCTGAGCTAAAAGGCTATATCTCGGTGCCATTCCGCCCACCTAAATACGCCTAAATTTTATAGAAAATTAAGAAAGGTCAAATGTTAATGACCTAAATATCACATATAAATTTATAGGAAAGTATACATGGCACTTAATACCTGTGTGCATCGCAAGATAGCAATTTTAAGGTGTGTAACACCTCGGCTTAAATATATCGCGTTTCTCGCTTTGTCACTTTTTACATTTAATGTTTATGCCTTTGAGAAGCAGTTAAACCTTCAAGAGGCAATTCAGTGGACGCTTAAACAAAATCCAGAACTTAAAATATTTGATTTCAAGCAAACGGCATTAATTGGACGAGAACAAATCGCAAGTTTAAATCCTGCTTATGAACTAGAGCTTGAAGCTGAGAACTTTGCAGGCTCAGGTGAATTTAATACATTCGACAGTGCTGAATTAACAGTCGCTCTATCTTCGGTTATCGAAATGGGAGATAAACGCTCAGCGCGGATTGGAATTGTTTCAAAATCAAGAACACTACTCACTGCTGAAAAAGAAGTCTCTGCGCTTAATTTAATGGCTCAAGTCACTGAGAAGTACGTGGAAGTACTTGCAGCCCAACAAAGAGTTATATTGGCAGAAAATGCTTTGAGCTTAGCACAAGAAACCTTAGAGATTGTATCTCAGCGTAACCGCGCAGGTGCTACTCCTGAGGCTGAAGTGAAACGCTCAAAAGCAGTTATTGCTCAGGCTAACCTCACCCTTCAATCTGAACAAAAGCGCTTGGAATATTTGAAGCTCTCATTAGCAGCCTACTGGGGGGAAAACTCTGTAACCTTCTCTGAAGTACAAGGGGATCTTTTTCAGTTTGGCAATGATAGTGACTTTAACAGCCTTTTTGCGAAGTTAGAGAAGAACCCTGCTATTCAAATCTATGCAAGTGAGCAGCGACTAAAAGAGGCCGAGTTACAGTTGGCTAAAACAGAGTCAACGGCCAATATCAAATGGTCTGTTGGTGTTAGGCGCTCTCAAGAAGCCAATGATACGGCACTGGTCGCTGGCTTTAGCTTACCTTTGTTTGCTGAAAAGCGAAATTCTGGCGCAATCGCTAGTGCGCTAGCAGAGCGTGACCAAGTTGCCATAGAGAAAGAGGCGACTAAGTTAAGATTTAGAAATCACTTACTACGAGCATACTCCAATAGAAAACAAGCCATATTAACAGCTAATTCATTAAAGCAGTCGGTTATCCCAATGCTTGAAGATGCACTGGAAGATACTCAAGACGCCTATCAAAAAGGTCGATATGGATATCTTGATTATGTATCGGCTAGACAAGAGCTGTTAAATGCTCGGCGAACCCTTATTGACGCGGCATCTGCTGCCCTAATTTATGGCGCAGAGATAGAAAAACTAACAAACGAAGCGCTGTCACTCTAAATAAACATCACTTTAAGTTTAATAACAATTTATTGATTCAGTGATTAACTGAATCGTTTAGGAATTCAAAATGAAAAACTATTTACTCGCACTATTGATTTTTATTGGGTATCTATCACCCATTCAAAGTGTTTTCGCTAGTGAAGATGAACATGAAGGCGAAGAAGGCATAAGCAAAATCGACAATAACATGGCAAAAAAGGTTGGTGTTGAAACAGCCTATTTAGCTTCAAAAACGTTGAACCAAACTATCCCTGTATACGGCTCTACGACGATAGGCGCTGAACAATTATTTCAAGTTAGCGCTAGATATAACGGCGTTATAAAGACAATAAACTTCACTGTTGGTGATACGGTAAAAAAAGGCGATCTATTAGCCGTTATTGAATCTAATGAGAGCTTAAATACTTATAAAATAACATCGCCTGTTTCTGGGACTGTTTTACAGCGAAATGGAAATATTGGCGGTATCACGCAAAACACTAGCTTGTTTGAAATCGTCAAATTTGACACCTTGTGGGCTGAATTTAAGGTGTTTACCAGCCAATATAATCAAATCAAAGTCGGTCAGCATGTTGATATTGAGCAAGGTGAACACGCATTCAGTTCAGTCATCACTAATATTATTCCAGCTAAAGATCAGCCTTATGTTTTAGCACGGGTACGATTAAACAACACTGAGTTAAAGCTAACGTCAGGTCAATTATTAAAAGGCAACGTAAAGATAAACCAATTTGAGGTGGATTTAGCGGTCGAGAAAGTTGCCATACAAGAGCTAGGTGGACAATTAGGTGTCTTTGTAAAAGAAAATGAAGAGTACGAGTTTGCACCACTTGTCCTTGGTCGTTCAGACAAAAACTATATCGAGGTCATTGATGGCCTCAGTAAAGACGCTGAATATGTAAACAAAAACAGTTATCTGATTAAAGCAGATATCTTGAAATCTGAAGTAGAAGACGACGATTAGGAGACGCAATATGATTGAATCAATTTTGCGTCTTGCAATAAATAGGCGCTATTTAGTATTAAGCTTGCTGATGGTAATCATCGGCGTTGGTATGTGGAGTTATCAAAAACTTCCCATTGATGCTGTTCCAGATATAACAAACGTACAGGTACAAATAAATACCTCTGCCCCCGGTTATTCACCTTTAGAAGCGGAGCAAAGGGTAACTTTTCCAGTAGAAAACGCATTAGCTGGACTACCAAAGCTGTCTCACACCCGCTCTCTTTCAAGATATGGTTTATCCCAGGTGACCGTTATCTTTGAAGAGGGAACCGATATTTATTTCGCACGCAACTTAATCAATGCAAGATTAGCTGCGATAAAAGGCGTTATTCCCTCTGGCTTAGAGCCAGAGATGGGTCCTATTTCCACAGGGCTTGGTGAAATATTTATGTATACCGTACAAGCTTCTCCTGACGCTAAAATGCCTAATGGAGAGCCTTATACCGCTATTGCCTTAAGAGAAATACAAGACTGGATCATTAAACCGCAATTGGCTCAAGTTAAAGGCGTCATTGAGGTCAACAGCATCGGCGGCTATAACAAGCAGTATCATATAACGCCGAAACCCGAAAAATTACTTTTTCATCAGGTAAGCTTTGAAGACGTTTCTGATGCATTACGTAAAAATAATGATAACCGTGGCGCGGGTTATATTGAGCAAAACGGACAACAAGTGTTAGTGCGCTCCATCGGGCAACTTGCGACAATGGATGAAATCCTCAATGTCATCATCAAAAAGAACGATGGTATTCCTGTAAAAATAAGTGATGTTGCCAATGTTGCTATAGGCAAAGAACTTAGAACAGGGGCTGCTACTCGTAATGGCATTGAGACAGTGCTTGGTACAACCATGATGCTGATTGGTGAGAATTCTCGCACCGTTGCTTTAGAAGTGGAACATAAGCTCAGCGAAATACAAAAATCTCTGCCAAAGGGCATTACCGCAGAGCCTGTTTACGACAGAACAACGTTAGTAGATAAAGCGATTGCAACCGTTACCAAAAACCTCGTTGAAGGTGCGCTTTTAGTTATTGTTGTGTTATTTATTCTACTTGGAAATTTACGTGCAGCTCTCATTACCGCTGCTGTTATCCCTATTTCCATGTTAATGACAATCACAGGTATGGTGCAAGCAGGAGTATCTGCCAATTTAATGAGTCTCGGCGCATTGGACTTTGGCTTGATAGTGGACGGGGCTGTAATCATCGTTGAAAACTCTGTCCGTAGGTTAGCACAGGCCCAACACAACGGTCATAGGCAAGACTTAAGAGAACGCCTAAATACCGTTTTTGAAGCCACTTCAGAAGTGATACGTCCAAGCTTGTTTGGTGTGGCAATTATCACTGTTGTTTACATCCCCATTTTCACGCTAACTGGCGTTGAAGGGAAAATGTTCCACCCTATGGCGGCAACTGTCGTTATGGCGTTAATTTCCGCAATGATCCTTTCAGTTACACTGGTTCCTGCTGCTGTAGCTGTGTTTATGAAAGGTAAAATCAGCGAAAAAGAAAGTGTAGTTATTCGTTCAACCAAGTCTATTTATGAACCATTGTTAAAAATGGCGATGAAATTTCGTTGGATTATTGTTTCATTCTCAACGCTGTTAATGGGGTATAGCCTTTGGTTAGCAACTACGCTTGGGACAGAATTTGTTCCTCAATTAAATGAAGGTGATATTGCACTACAGGCATTAAGAATTCCATCGACTGGCCTAGAGCAATCAGTAGAAATGCAAGAAGTACTTGAGCAACGTATTAAAGCGTTTCCTGAAGTTGATAAAGTATTCTCGCGCATTGGCACACCAGAAGTAGCAACCGACCCAATGCCACCGAGTATTGCTGATATCTTTGTTATTTTAAAACCACGTAAAGAATGGGCCGAACCTTCAAAACCAAAAAGTGAATTAGTTGAAGAAATGGAAAAAGTACTGAAAAACATTCCAGGCAACAACTATGAATTCACTCAGCCTATTCAAATGCGTTTCAATGAATTGATTTCTGGCGTTAGAGCTGATGTCGGCATCAAAATATTTGGTGATGATTTGGATCGGTTATTACTTACCGCAAAAGATATTCTAAATATTGTGAAAACCGTGGATGGTGCCGCTGATGCTCGAATAGAACAGGTCACAGGTGTTCCATCTTTATCAGTAATTCCTAAACGAGAAGCGCTTGGTAGGTATGGATTGAACGTTACCGAATTGCAAGACTGGGTTGCCACTGCGATTGGCGGTGAATCTGCGGGGATCATTTATGAAGGTGACAGACGGTTTGAGTTAGTTGTTCGCCTACCAGAGCAAATAAGAACGGATATCGATAGCTTGAAGCATCTGCCGCTTCCACTTGAGAATGGTAACTATGTGCCAATTGAAGAAGTTGCAGAGCTTAAATCAGAGTCTTTACCCGCGCAGATTAGCCGAGAGAACGGAAAAAGAAGAGTTGTGGTTACCGTCAATGTTCGTGGTAGAGATTTAGGCGGTTTTGTAAAAGAAGTTAAAGCTAAAATTAATCAGGAAGGAGAAATTCCAGCAGGATACTGGCTTGATTATGGTGGAACGTTTGAACAACTAGAATCAGCAAGTAAGCGATTAAGCCTAGTTGTACCGATAACATTGGTTGTTATCCTAGGTATTTTGATTATAGCATTTGGTTCATTAAAAGATGCATTAATCATTTTCAGTGGCGTGCCTTTAGCATTAACAGGGGGCGTATTTTCACTTTATTTAAGAGACATGCCCTTATCAATTTCGGCAGGTGTCGGCTTCATTGCATTGTCAGGTGTCGCAGTATTAAATGGCTTGGTTATGTTGGCTTTTATTCGAGATCTTTGGCATGAAAAAGGCGACCTATACGTAGCGATCATTGAAGGTGCCATCATTCGTTTAAGACCTATTTTAATGACGGCACTGGTCGCAAGTTTAGGTTTTATTCCAATGGCGTTAAACACTGGAATTGGTGCAGAAGTACAACGACCACTAGCAACAGTTGTTATCGGCGGTATTGTATCTTCTACCATTTTAACTTTGTTTGTATTGCCTATTTTATATCAATGGGCGCATGGCGCTGAGAGTAACAAACAGCAATCCGACGAAATCTAAAAGCAAAAAAGCAGCTTAATTACTAAGTTATGCCTAATTAAGCTGCTTTTTATATTGTATGCTCCAAAATTTTATTGATAAAACTTACTCTGCTTCATCCCTACAATTTTCATTTAAAAACTCAAACTCTATCGTCGTATGCGATAAATGATAGGAAGATAATTTAGCTGCAACCTCTTGTTTAAGCTTAATTAATTCTTTAACGTCAAAGTTGTCACTCAGCTCAAGGTGCGCTGTTAAAACGTGACTTTCACCATCCAGTGACCAAAAATGCATATGGTGTATACCATTTACTTCAGGAAATTCAATTAATGACTGCTTAATACGCTCTTGGGTCTCTTTATCGGGTGCAGCTTGAAGAAAAAGCACCAATGTTGATTTAAGATTTTTGAAAACGTTAAATAAGATAAACAGCGTAAACCCTATTGATAATAGAGGATCTAATATCGGCAGTTCAACGAACAACAATACAATAGAGACTATAAGAACGGCAACCCAACCGAGTACATCTTCAAGTAGGTGCCATGTCAGCACTTTTTCATTTAGTGTTTCACCCGCTTTTAATTTGAATACCGCATAACCATTTACGGCAACACCGAGTATGGCTAGCCCTAACATCCCCTCAACTACAGGCATTTCAGGATTGGACAGCTTAGGTATTGCTTCAAATAAAACCCAAATAGAGCCGATAATCAAAACAATACTATTTACCAATGCACCAAAAAGTGTAAGTCGGCGATAACCATAGCTGAATTTGTCTGATGCTTCTTTATCTGAAAAACGACTTAAAATCCACGCAAAACCTATTGAAAGACTATCACCAAGATCGTGAACGGCATCCGCCATTATCGCCGTACTGTTTGTGAGCCAACCACCTATAAATTCGATAATGGTAAATATCACATTAAGGAAAAATGCCCAACCAATCCGGTCGTCTTTACCATGCTGATGACTGTGACTATGGTTGTGCATTTTGTACCTCCAGTACTTTTTTATTTCTTATTTTTGATACATTCATATTAATCAAATGTCGGATCACTCGTTGATACAACCAACGTTTTACACCTGATAGATTAGTACCTTTTTCGAGATAGAACTTATCTGGTGAATCATAAAGCCCAAAGTCGTCATGAATACCTTCTTTTTGAATATAGGTATCCTCTCCACGCCAATCCGTACCGGGTGAAGATAAGCACTTTGTTGCAACACCATAACCACAAAACTCATCTTTTGCTTGGCTAAATTTCTGCTGTAGTGAGCTTAAGTATTGCTCATCCAATATAAAGCCCTCTAAGTTTATCCAACGCCCTTCAAAGTAAACTTCTACCCAACTATGAATGATGTATTTAGGTGCTAACCAAAATACAAGCTTAGGATAGCACCTTTTTATAGTTGCTGATCAATGGTAAAACCTTGGAAACGACACTGGATACCTAGTCCACGCAATAGTGCCATTAACAGATTACCCTTAGTATTACATTGTCCATAACCATCTGCTAGCACATCGCTTGCTGAAATATCATCACTCTTGTTATAGCCAAACATTATTTCATCTTTTACAAACTGATAAGCGGCACCAATTTTGTTGAAATTATCCAAATTTTTCCACCCTCGTTGATCGATCAGGGATTGGATATCTTTGTGTTCAAAATTAACGATATTCGTATTGTTTAAATATTTCTCAGTCATTTTTATATATCCCTTTCGTTGCATACCTATACTATAGATCCTATAGTAACTATAGAGTCAAATGTCTGGGGGAAATTGATGAAAATAGGCGAATTGTCAAAAAAATCGGGCTGTTCAATACAAACGATTAGATATTATGAAAGAGAAGGATTACTGTTAAATCCAAACCGTTCAGAAGGTAATTTCAGGCTGTATGATAGTAAAGCACTTAAACAATTGGAATTCGTAAAGCATTGTCGCAGCCTAGATATATCACTCAATGATATTAAACGTCTTATCGAATTAAAAAATAAGCCAGAAGAAAGCTGCTCTAGCGTTAATGCATTAATTGATCAGCAACTTGCACTAGTGAATAAACGTATGAAAGAATTAAGGGCGCTTAAAGCTGAATTACAACAGATGGCAAGTGCTTGTGGTTCAGACAATACAATTGAAGCGTGCGGCATCATCAAATCATTGGATAGCTAAACTAAATATAACTTTAGATTAGTAGTATTCACAAAGGCAATAATGTAAACCATTGGCAAATTAGCACAATCATTAAATTTAAATGTAGAAACCATTCGTTTTTATGAACGAGAAGGGCTGATTACACAACCTGAAAAACCAATATCTGGTTATAGACAATATGACGAAACAATAGCAGGACAACTTAGGTTTATCACAAAAGCCAAAGCGCTCGGCTTTACGTTAAGAGAAATAAAATCGCTAATGTCTATGGACAGCAACTGCACTCAAGTTGAGCTATTAAGCCGACAAAAGTTAGCAATCATTCGAGACAAAATTAATGACCTTCAACGTTTAGAGAAAGTAATTGTGGATATGACAAATACCTGTATGCAAAACGAAGATCCAACACATTGCCCCATAATTGATTCATTAAAATGATTGACTCCGTACTTATATACGGAGTTTAGAATGATGGTAATATCAACCAATAGACTTTCAAATGATAAATAAAATATTAGACAGAGTAGGCTCTAGTGGCGTTTGGCTAGCGGCACGGCCTGCTTCCCTGCATTAAGGTCACTTGCATCGGCATTAGGACTAGGCTTCTTCTCTCACTTCGAAGGAATAGCTGTAAATACGCTTTTACCTATTTTTGCATCTTTGGAACTATTGGTAAACCTTATACAACTGGCACAAAAATAAAAACCATACCAGAGCTGTCTTCAGCATTCTAGGGCCTGTAGCAGTGCTATTAACGCTTTATCCTCTTTGGCTATATGATTGGAGCACATACCTATTTTACTTTGGTATTTGCTTAATGGTCGTTATGTCGGTTTTGGATATCGTAAAACCAGTAAGGGAGCAAACATGCAACGTATGGCTAATTGCCGTCGTTGAAACGATTAACGGTCAATGTCTGCTTTTCGCTCAAATAAGACCCAAAAAATGGCTCATATAGCTATCTAGGTTAACGCTTTCAAAAAACAGAAGTATATTTCCGATAACTACCTTTGAATCCCTATAAACGGAAGTTTGCTTCCGAAATATAGCAATATTGGGTTAGAAACCGGAAGTTTACTTCCGTTTTGTACTTTAAGATTATAAGTAGGTATCTAATGAAAGCTCGGCAGTCCAACTCGTTTTTGCCCCAAAACGAGTTAACGTAAATGCTCTAAGGGCGGCTTTGAGCGAATAGCCGTCGTTCAGAAATAGTTCGTTGTATGTCGGCAATAGGGGCGAAAGCAGACATACGATGCTGAGCTGTACTTCAATTTTTATCAAAACTTATTTATGGCAGTAACACTACAATTGAACCATCCAGAGTTATTAAATAAACGTCTATAAAGTAAGCAAGAAGCAATGTTGTCTTGGATTATATTTTTATAGCTCCGAACCATTCCGTATGTCATTCTGAGAATTGACAAAATGTGAAGCCCGTTGTCTCACAATTTGTTGATGAGGGCTTTGTTGCTCGCGTAAAGTGCGTGTCTACTGGAGTAACTTTAGTGCTATAGTTTAATACAAAATAGCGATAGTAAAGTTAACCAAATACTAGTCAATTTTTCCAACAAGTGACTGGACTCACAAAAACATAATCATTAAACCTTTTAAGTCATTGTTTTTTGGCATAATTTATATTGGCTTGCTAATTGCTTAAGCATTATTAGTTAAAACCGTAATTTAGTTAGTTCGATGAAATACATCAAATTGCCATATATTTTAATTTAAAGGTACGATTCTTGAAAATCCTATTCACATTATTTGTATTATCAATAACTCTTTCAACGTCAGGATGTGTCAGTTTAGTTGACATCACTGGCGCAAACGAAGGCCATCTCATTGATGGAAAATGGATGGAGTACAAGGTTAAGCATCCGGGCTTAGATATTAAAATAATCGAACCTTATTCACCAAATTTACTACCTATTTCTACCGTGGGTAAAAGTTCACCGTTACCACTAACGCACACCGTTATTTTTGGCACAGAATCTGAACCTCATGAATTGAAAATTGTTGGGAGATATAAGAAACAGATATATTTCGACGGTAAATCATTCGGAGAAATTTGGTTAGGAAGTATTTTAATTAATGATGGAATACTTACTATCGATGATAAGGAATCGGCGAAGTCTTCCGCAAGATAATCTCCGGACTCGTAAAATGTTTTGTTTGAAAAAAAATGACCTACACCATGTTAATTAAAGAGAGTTATTATCAATGAAGAAAATTATTATCGTAGTATGTTTAATTGCCTTATCGATTAGCGCGTGGTTCATCCTACCTAAACAAATTAATTTAAGTGAAGGCACCCAATCGCTTGATGAGTTGGTAACTGCTTTGATGATAGAGGCTGCAATACCCGGCTTAGCAATAGCAAAAGTGACCAATGGTGAAGTTTCTTTCATTGATACATATGGCAAAGCGAATATTGAAACAGGTTTAGATGTTACGCACGACACACAATTTAATATCGCTTCAATCAGCAAACCAATCATGGGGATAGCGCTGCTGCGTTTGGTAGATCAAGGTAAGCTTGATTTAGACAGCGATATAAATGATTACTTGTCTTTCCATATTAATAATCCAAAGGTTGAGAATGAAAAGATTACAATAAGGCACTTGGCAAGCCACTCGTCAGGAATAGATGATTATTATGATATCGATAGTTATTCTGAAAACAAAGATCCCGAAACAACGCTAAAGCAACACCTTAAATCTCTGCTTACCAAGTCAGGAAATAAATATGAAAATGGCATATATTTTTTAGAAAGTAAGTCAGGAGAATTTCGCAAATATAGCAATCTTGCTGCCGGTCTTGCTGGTCAAATAGTTGAGGAAGTTACCGGCTCAACGTTGGCTGAATACAGCAATGCTGAGCTTTTTGGTTTACTAGGAATGCGAAATGCGAGCTGGCGACTAAATGATTTAAAGTTAAATAATATAGCTGTACCTTATGAAGTAAAACAGTGCATCCCTTATATTTTTATATGTGCAAATACGGAGTCGTCTATAACTAATCACATTATTGGCCAATACTTTAACCCACCAATAGAAAATAAACAGTTTTTACCCTATCCGCATTTTGGAAACCCACAATACCCAGACGGTGGCATTCGTGCAAGCATTAAGGAAATGAGCCAACTCCTAGTATCAGTTTTGAAAAACGAAGATAGTAGTGGTAATCAACTACTATCTGACGAAGCATACAATGAAATGTTTAAGTTACAACTTCCTCCCGATGTGTCGAGCAATCAACGCTTCTTCTGGCGAGATAGAAACGGATTGACGGGTCATATGGGTTCTGATTTGGGTGTTTTTACGTCGATATACTTTGATATGAATTCTAAAACAGGATTTATAATTCTGATGAACCGGGGGGCAGACGCGAAAGCAGGCGAAGCAATGCAAAAAATAGTCTCTTCACTTATAGAAAATGAATAACTTATGCTTATTAGAGGGAGAACGTACAAATGAAAAGCTGTTGGATGTAACATGCGTTTGTATCACCCGATGTTCTTCTGAACCTTGTTAGGAGGATGAACTGTCTCCTATGGAAGCAGAGTTGACCATCATAGCTAACCATACGAATGTCAGGAAATGGCACAAAGCGCTAATTGACTGAAGTGCATTGTCAGTCGGCTATGAGCGAGAAGCAGACGGTCGGTTAAACTCGTTTTTGGACAAAAATGAGTTAGAGCTGAAGGACGGCTCTGTGCCAAAAGCAGCCCTTGAGTGACTTAGTGATAAAGGCTGCAATGATACGATTGCTGACATTTCACTATTTCTTT
>NZ_JAATTW010000056.1:0-19831 GCF_013414205.1 Pseudoalteromonas sp. MIP2626 | reverse complement strand
TTGGCTGGGATACCAGGATTTGAACCTGGGAATGCCAGGATCAAAACCTGGTGCCTTACCGCTTGGCGATATCCCAACAAAGAATAATTGATAGTTTTATTTCTTATCAAGAAATGGTGCGGAAAGAGAGACTTGAACTCTCACAACCGAAGTTACTGGAACCTAAATCCAGCGCGTCTACCAATTCCGCCACTCCCGCATTACTTTGTGTTATTAAACACTAGGTAGTTATTTTAAACTCTTCATTGAGCTGCAATTTAACTCTTGCAGAGCCATTTCTAAAAGAAGAAATGGTGGCTAAGACGGGATTTGAACCTGTGACCCCATCATTATGAGTGATGTGCTCTAACCAGCTGAGCTACTTAGCCATTGTTGGCTGGGATACCAGGATTTGAACCTGGGAATGCCAGGATCAAAACCTGGTGCCTTACCGCTTGGCGATATCCCAACAAAAACAATTGATAGTTTTAATTCTTATCAAGAATGGTGCGGAAGGAGAGACTTGAACTCTCACATCCTAAGATACTGGAACCTAAATCCAGCGCGTCTACCAATTCCGCCACTCCCGCATTACTTTGTGTAATTAAACACTAGGTAGTTATTTTAAACTCTTCATTGAGTAACAAAAAAATAATGGTGGCTAAGACGGGATTTGAACCTGTGACCCCATCATTATGAGTGATGTGCTCTAACCAGCTGAGCTACTTAGCCATATTTTTTCGTTAGCACTTCATCGCTGAGTGCGGGGCGTATTATGCTGATATGGCCCAAATTCGTCAACACCTTTTTTGCAAAAAAACACTTAACTTGGTTTGTTTGCAGGAAAAGTAAGCTAAGCGGCTAAAATTTAGCATAAATGCTGTTTTTTTAGCTGCATTAAAAACACTAAACTTAAACTTATTCGCAGTTCTTCAATTTTGCTAAACAAATACAGACGTTAAAAAACCACAGCAGGTATTAAAGAAATAAAAAAGGCTCGTAAAAACGAGCCTTTAAAATCATCACCACACTAAATTTGGGTAATGTATATTTATACGTTGAACAAGAAGTTCATTACATCGCCGTCTTTTACAATGTACTCTTTACCTTCTTGGCGCATTTTACCTGCTTCTTTTGCGCCGCTCTCACCCTTAAAGGCAATAAAGTCGTCAAAAGCAATCGTTTGTGCGCGAATAAAGCCACGCTCAAAGTCGGTATGAATTTTACCTGCTGCTTGTGGCGCAGTTGCACCTACAGGAATAGTCCATGCGCGTACTTCTTTTACGCCTGCTGTAAAGTAGGTTTGTAATTGCAGTAATTCATAGCCACCACGAATAACAAGGTTAAGGCCTGGCTCTTCTAAACCAAGATCAGCCATAAACTCAAGCTTGTCTTCTTCATCTAGCTCAGAAAGCTCAGATTCAATAGCAGCACATACAGGAACAACAATCGCATCTTCTGCTGCGGCAATAGCGCGTACAACATCAAGGTATGGGTTGTTTTCAAAACCATCTTCAGCAACGTTAGCAATATACATTGTTGGTTTGATAGTTAAAAAGTTAATAGAGCTGATAGCTGCTTTTTCTTCTTTAGTTAACTCTAAAGAACGTAATGTTAAGCCTTCATCAAGGTGTACTTTTACTTTTTCAAGTACTGCATTTTGCTCTTTTGCGTCTTTATCGCCACCTTTAGCTTTTTTAGCATTACGGAACGATGCTTTTTCAGCGCTGTCCATATCGGCAAGCACTAATTCAGTGTTTATAACGTCAATATCATCAGCAGGGTCAATAGTGCCAGCTACGTGAATAATATTATCATCATTAAAACAGCGAACTACGTGGCCAATGGCGTCAGTTTCACGAATATTAGCTAAAAACTGGTTACCAAGACCTTCACCTTTAGATGCGCCTTTTACTAAACCGGCAATATCTACAAACTCCATACTTGTTGTAAGAATGCGCTGTGGGTTTACAATTTTAGCAAGTGCGTCTAGGCGAGGATCAGGCACTGGTACCACACCTGTATTAGGCTCAATGGTACAAAAAGGAAAGTTAGCGGCTTCAATACCCGCTTTTGTTAATGCATTAAAAAGTGTCGATTTACCCACATTAGGCAAGCCAACAATGCCACATTTAAAACCCATAGTAAGATACCTTGTTTAGATTCGTTTAAACGGCGAACTTGTACCCAAGTTACTAGGGTTTAAACGAATGTAGTCTGTTTTGTGCTTTTAACACACCATCTTTTGCAAGTATTTCCATGCAGCGTACCGCTTCATCAATGGCAGCATCCATTTTTTCTTGGTCTGCTTTGGCCGCTTTTCCTAGCACCCAACCAGTTACCATTTCACGATGCCCCGGATGACCTACACCAATGCGCAAGCGCATAAAGTCTTTTTGATTTGCCATTTTTGCAATAATGTCTTTTAAGCCATTATGACCGCCGTGTCCGCCGCCTTTCTTTAATTTGGCAACGCCAGGTTCTAAGTCTAATTCATCGTGGGCAACTAAAATGCTTTCCACAGGAATTTTGAAAAAATTAGCTAAACTACCGACCGCTTTACCACTTAAGTTCATATAAGTAGTGGGGATCAATAATTTGAATTCTTGATCTTGAATAATCACTTTACCTGTAAGGCCGTGATATTTAGGATCGTGTTTTAGAGTGCAGTTATAGCGTGCAGCGAGTTGCTCAATGAACCAAGCACCTGCATTGTGGCGTGTGTTTGCGTATTCGGGGCCTGGATTAGCCAGGCCCACAAGCATTTGAATAGAATTCAAGGTGTTAAGCCTTAAATATTATTCTGCAGCGTCTTCAGCTTCATCTTCAGTTGGAGCTGATTTGTTAGCTTTAACAATTAGGATAGACTGATCGTGACCAGGACCTTTTGCTAAATCTATTGATGAAACGCCAGCTGGTAATGCAACATCAGAAATATGTAGAGAATCGCCTGCAACTAATTTTGAAACATCTACTGTTACGAAATCAGGGATTGCTTTAGGGAAACAAGAAATTTCGATTTCAGTTAACTGACGAACAACAGTTGTACCAAGTTTTTCTACAACGTCTTCACCAACAAAGTGGATTGGAACAATAGTATGTAGCTTTTGGTTTGCATCGATACGTTGGAAATCAAGGTGTGTAACTTTAGGCTTGAAAGGGTGACGTTGAATATCTTTTAGGATAGTTTCAACAGACTCGCCGCCAATGTTAAGTGTAAGAATTTGCGTGTAAAAACCTTCGCTTTCTTGAGCTTTAATCACATCTTTATGATCTAAAGTGATTGAAGTAGCTTCTTTGTTTGCGCCGTAAACGATAGCAGGCACTTTGTCTTCGCGACGTAGGCGGCGGCTCGCACCAGTACCAGTTTGCTCGCGAAGTTCTGCGTTATATACATAAGTTTTGTTTGACATAATAGTTTCCAATAATTAAAAGTATAGGGCCTTTGCGACCAAGGTCCCTAGCCAAAAGGCGCGCTATCATAACATCGCCCCCCAGCAAAATATATAACAGTTACGAAAAAAGCGCCAAAAGGCGCTTTTTAAAATTAAAGTTACTTAGCTTCGCTAAAGTAGATCTTTAATTAATGCTCAAACATTGCTGAGATAGACTCTTCGTTACTAATACGACGAATAGTTTCTGCAAGCATGTCGGCAAGTGTAAGTACTTTAACAATATTTAGTGCTTTAAGCTCTGCAGACAGTGGAATAGAGTCAGTTACAATAACTTCGTCAATCACTGAATTGCGCAAGTTTTCAGCCGCTTTTCCCGAAAGAATAGGGTGAGTAGCATATGCAAATACGCGCTTAGCACCGTGTTCTTTAAGTGCTTCAGCTGCTTTACATAATGTACCGCCGGTATCAATCATATCATCAACGATAATACAATCACGACCTTCAACATCACCAATAATATGCATCACTTGAGAAACGTTTGCCTGTGGGCGACGTTTATCAATAATAGCTAAATCGGTATCGTTTAGTAGTTTTGCAATAGCACGCGCACGTACAACGCCACCAATATCTGGAGATACAACAACAACGTCGTCAAAATGACGTGCTTTCATATCTTCAAGTAAAACAGGGCTACCAAATACGTTATCTACAGGTACATCAAAGAAGCCTTGGATTTGCTCAGCGTGTAAATCAACCGTAAGAACGCGGTCAACACCTACACTAGATAAGAAATCGGCAACGACTTTAGCGGTAATGGGTACACGGGCAGAACGTACACGACGATCTTGACGAGCATAACCAAAATAAGGAATAACGGCAGTAATACGACCGGCAGATGCACGACGTAGAGCATCAACCATAACGATAAGTTCCATAAGGTTATCGTTTGTAGGGGCACAGGTTGATTGTAAGATGAAAACATCCGATCCACGAACATTCTCATTAATTTGAACACTGATCTCACCGTCGCTAAAACGGCCAACAACAGCATCGCCTAATTCAATATATAAACGTTTTGCAACTTTTTGAGCTAACTCAGGTGTTGCGTTACCAGCGAAGAGCTTCATGTCAGGCACGGTAGGGTTCCTCAGGCACTGAATTTTTGGACTAACAGGCAATAATTAAACCACTGCGTGTTAACTTATGACTACTTGTACGTTACTTCAATCAAATATGGCGGCTAACTCCGTATGAGCGGGAGAAGTATTAACGCTTGATGCGATAAACCCCTGCCAAGTATGGGGGAGATTAGCAAGTACATCTTGTGCTTGAACTTGCGTAGCAAATTCTACAAAACAACATGAACCTGTTCCGGTCATCTTTGATGGAGCGTATTTTAGCAACCACTGCAGGGTTTTTTCAACCTCGGGACACAGCTTTTTCACTAAAGATTCGCAATCGTTAGTTAAAATATGCTGTTGCCAGTCTCCTGAAATTTTTGGCGTGTCGCGTTTTAGTTCAGGATGAGTAAATATTTTAGCAGTACTTACATG
The DNA here is from genome assembly GCF_013414205.1 of Pseudoalteromonas sp. MIP2626. Lineage (NCBI taxonomy): Bacteria > Pseudomonadati > Pseudomonadota > Gammaproteobacteria > Alteromonadales > Pseudoalteromonadaceae > Pseudoalteromonas > Pseudoalteromonas sp. MIP2626. The sequence goes on along the minus strand of NZ_JAATTW010000056.1, from coordinate 14,904 downwards.
TTGATTAGGGAAGACCACACAATACCACTTTTGCTCAAGCATTACTTGTTCTAATTGCTCACCAATCCCATGCGCTATGGCGCTTTTACCATGTATGAATACGGGTACATCGGCACCTAGTTGTAAGCCTAAATGAGCTAATTCATCTAAACTGAGGGCTGTTTTCCACAACTTATTTAAGGCTAATAATGTGCTGGCAGCGTCTGATGATCCACCGCCAACACCGCCGCCCATTGGCAAACGTTTAATTAAATTTATTTTCACGCCTTGCTTTGTTTTGCACTGTGTTTGCAATAATAAAGCCGCTTTATAGATAAGGTTGTCGGTTGTGGCTATGCCATTTGTGTCGCCGGTAACAATAATTGCAGGTAAATCGCTTAACTCAAAACTAAGTTCGTCGCCATAATTTAAAAACGTAAACAGGGTTTCTAGTTCATGGTAACCGTCATCTCGGCGGCCATTAATATGTAAAAAAAGATTGAGCTTTGCCGGCGCAATAAGTGAAAATGAAGTGATATTATTCATGGTTAATTAAACTGCCAATCGTAGAGTTGAATTTTAATTTTAATTTTTTGATGGGTTAAGGTCAGTCTGTTGGGTAGCCAGTAGCCGCTTTTTTGCACAAAGCTAGCGTACTCAATTTGCCATTTTTTACCTGTACTATCAAACCATAATACGCTTTTAGCGCGGCCTAATTGATCAACCTTTAAAGTTTGGTCATCAATGGTGCCTTTTAACCAACTGTCGGCGTTATTTACCGGTAAAGCAAAACCGGTTAAACGTTTTAGTAATGCCGTTGCATTGGTGTCAAAATACTGCTCGCCATCATAGTTTAGTTCTGCCGTATTTGCAGTTTGTTTGAGTGACAATATACGTGTACCAATAAAAGTGGTGAGCACTAAATTATTGTTATTTTGGCTCTGTTGCCAGTTTAAGTTTGCAGATTGGCGCTCATCGGGGCTAATAAAAGCAAGTTTACCTTCTACTTGCCAAATACTTTGCTCAGCAAGATGTGTTTTCCAGTTTTCGTAAGTGGTTGTTTCTAAGTTTCTTTTTTGAGCGCAGCCGGCTAAAAACAAGAAAAACATAGCTAAAATAAAATATTGTCGAATCAAATGTTGCTCCTTACTTTCCATATTCCTGAGATTTTTGATAAAATTGCGGCCTTTAAAGTAGGGCTCATCAATATTTGGCAAATATGACCATAATCGCACTTGGTATTAATCACAAAACCGCTCCCGTAGAATTACGTGAAAAAGTGGCTTTTTCCCCTGAGCAAATTTCAGAGGCGCTACAGCAATTAAGTGGCCACGCCCATTTTAATGAGGCAGTGATTGTTTCCACCTGTAATCGAACTGAAGTGTATTGTAGCCTTGCACAGCAAAATTCCCAAACACTGTTGCAGTGGTTATCTAGTTTCCATGGTTTGGATGAACATGAACTGAGTAAAAACATTTACTGCCATGAAGGTAGTGATGCTATAAATCACTTAATGCGCGTAGCCTGTGGCCTAGATTCACTCGTACTGGGCGAGCCGCAAATTTTGGGGCAAATAAAGCAAGCGTATAACAGTGCTAAAACTCATAATGCTGTGGGCGTGACGTTTGATAGATTATTTCAAAAAACGTTTTCAGTTGCTAAGCAAGTACGTACTGAAACCAACATTGGTGCCAGTGCAGTGTCGGTTGCTTATGCGGCGGTTAATTTAGCTAAACATATTTATGGCAAGCTCGATAAAACCAATGTACTTCTCATTGGTGCCGGTGAAACAATTGAGCTAGTAGCCAAACATTTGTACCAAAATGAGCCGCAAAACATTACGGTTGCGAACAGAACCCTTGAGCGTGCACGTAGTTTAGCGGATCAAGTATCGGGTGATGTAATTGCACTTGCTCAGCTACCTGAGCGTTTACATAAAGCCGATATTGTTATTAGTTCTACCGCCAGCACACTGCCTATTATTGGTAAGGGTGTGGTGGAGCAAGCACTTAAACAGCGTCGTTATAAGCCTATGTTGTTTATTGATATTGCGGTTCCTCGCGATATTGAAAGCCAAGTGGGTGAACTTGACGATGCTTATTTATATTCTGTTGATGACTTACAAACCATTGTTAGCGAGAATATGAGTGCCCGAGAAGAAGCCGCTGAGCAGGCTGAAGTTATTATTACCGAGCGCACTAAAGAGTTTTTAATGTGGATACGCTCACTCGATTCGGTGGATTTAATTCGCCACTATCGAAACGATGTACAAACAATAAAGTCCGAACTTGTAGAGCGAGCAGTGAGTCAGCTCAATACAGGTAAAGATGCCGAAAAAGTTATTTTAGAGCTGGCCAATAAGTTAACCAACCGCTTAATGCACGCGCCTACCCGTGCTATTCAAGATGCAGCGAAAAAAGGTGAAGTGGCTCAGTTAAACCAATTGAAAAAAATGTTAGGTATTGATCAGGAATAGCAGTTAATGAAAGAATCCGTTTATCATAAGTTAGAAATCTTAGTTGAGCGTTATGAAGAAGTACAAGCGCTACTAAGCGACCCATCGGTCATTCGTGATCAAAACCGCTTTCGTGCACTTTCTAAAGAATACTCAGATTTAGAAGAGGTAGTAAAAACGTTTTTAAGCTACCAACAAGCGCAACAAGATGTAATAAGCGCAGAAGAAATGCTGAAAGATTCAGACCCAGATATACGTGAAATGGCGCAAGAAGAATACAAAGAAGCTAAAGCACAAATACTGACCATAGAAGATGAAATTCAAGTATTAATGCTGCCAAAAGATCCTAAAGACAATAATAACGTGTATTTAGAAGTGCGAGCGGGCACTGGTGGCGACGAAGCGGCTATATTTGCCGGCGACTTATTTAGAATGTACAGCCGTTATGCCGAAACTAAAAAATGGAAAGTAGATGTGGTGACCACCAACGAAGGTGAGCACGGCGGCTATAAAGAAATAATTGCTAATATTAGTGGTGAAGGCGTTTTTGGTCAGCTGAAATTTGAATCTGGCGTGCATCGTGTACAACGTGTACCAGAAACCGAATCGCAAGGTCGAGTTCATACCTCTGCGTGTACGGTTGCGGTAATGGCTGAAGTACCAGAAGCTGAGGCAATTGAAATTAATTCGGCCGATCTTAAAGTTGATACGTTTCGTGCATCAGGCGCGGGTGGTCAGCACGTAAATAAAACCGATTCTGCTATTCGTATTACCCATATACCTACCGGTGTGGTTGTAGAGTGTCAGGATCAGCGCTCGCAACATAAAAACCGTGCTAAAGCTATGTCGGTACTTGCAGCGCGTTTGCAACAAGCTGAAGACGAAAAGCGCGATGCAGCAGAAGCCTCTGAGCGTCGTAACTTAGTCGGCAGTGGCGATCGCTCTGAGCGTATTCGTACTTATAACTATCCGCAAGGTCGTATTACCGATCACCGTATTAACTTAACCCTATATCGCTTAAACGAAGTGGTAGCCGGTGATTTAAGCTGTATTGTAGAGCCATTAATGCAAGAGCATCAGGCCGACTTACTAGCGGCCATGGGCGACGAGTAATAATAGTGACCCAAACCCTCGAACAAGCAATTGCTGCAGGCGCTAATTTATTAGCACCTAGCAGCGAAAGCGCTAAATTAGACGCGCAAGTTTTACTACTGCATATACTGCAAAAACCTCACAGTTACCTTTTTACTTGGCCAGAAAACACGCTTAGTACAGAGCAACAGCTGCAATTTGATACATTTTGCCAAAGGCGTTTAAATGGCGAGCCAGTTGCACATATTACAGGGCAACGTGAGTTTTGGAGTTTATCGCTAGAGGTTAATGCCACCACTTTAATACCGCGTCCAGATACCGAAACCTTAGTAGAGCAAGCGCTTGAAATGGCGGTGCCAAGTAATGCAAAGGTACTCGATTTAGGCACAGGCACTGGCGCAATCGCGTTAGCACTGGGGAGCGAAATGCCCACTTGGCAAATTACTGCAGTAGATAGAGTAAGCGATGCTGTTGCACTTGCTACACGTAACCAGCAGCGATTAGCCATTAATAATGTGCAAGTAAAGCAAAGTAATTGGTTTAGCGCGCTTGATGGTGAAAAGTTTGATTTAATTGTATCTAACCCGCCGTATATAGAAACAACCGATATACATCTTAAGCAAGGTGATGTGCGCTTTGAGCCGCTCTCAGCACTTGTTGCCGATGATGATGGACTGGCTGATATAAAACAAATAATTACCCAATCACGTGACTATCTTCACGCTAAAGGTTATCTTTTGATCGAACATGGTTTTGAGCAAAGTGGTGCGGTTAGCCAGTGTTTTGCACTAATGGGATTTATAAATATTAAAACAGTGAAAGACTTAGGCAATAACGATCGCGTTACACTTGCACAGTGCTCTTAAACTAAATTACAGCAGTGTAATATTTGCGCTGCTTATTCGTTTTTAAAAATAAAAACATTTAACTAAACAGAAGTATTAAAACTATGGATTATTTAGCAGTTAAACATTCACACATGGCGATTGCGATGTTGAGTGTAATTTTATTTTATGTACGCTCATTTTCACGTATGGGTAGTGGTAAGTTGGCAAAAAATAAACTGGTGTTTATTGGCAGCCACGGCATAGACACTTTGTTACTTGTGTCAGCATTAATGCTAATGGGGATCGCTAAAATTAATCCGTTTGAGCAATATTGGTTACTAGAAAAAATAGTGCTAGTGATTATTTATATTGCCGTTGGTATTGTTAGCTCAAAACAAACAAAAACAGCACCCAAAGTAGCTTATACCATTTTTAACACTTTGGTTATTTTAGCTATCGGTTATTTAGCAACCGCTAAATCGGCACTGCTTTTATAAGTAATAAAGAGTCCAATTGAGCTTTGTATAATTGTGTACAAAGCTCAACTATTTCTAAACATAAGTTCACATTCAAGCCCCTCTACATTGGTATCTAGCTTAAAAAGTAGGTAAACTACGCCTTCGTTTTCTAAAATGTTGTAGTATGAATGACCACCCTCGGGTTTGATGAACACGATGACTCTTATTTTGATGAAGCTTATGATGATTTTTTGCCACCGGCGATTTATCGTTGTATTCAAGCCGAATCTAAATGGGACCCTCAGATTGACTTAACGCCTAGCTATGAAATTTTAACTTCCTTTGAACAGGAAATAGATGCTTTGTGCCTGCAAACATCTGACGAACATGTGCGTTTAGATAAGCTACTAGATCGTTTTTATAGTGAATGGCTATTTAGTGCTTCTAGCTTAAAGGTGCCAGAGTACAAGTTAAATTGCATAAGCTATACATTAACTATGCGCAGTGGTTCACCAACAACACTTGCTATTTTACTCAGCCATTTTTTACAACATGCCAAACTAGACGCTTGCGTAAGTATTACCCAAGGTGAAATTGGTATACATGTAGCTATGAGTGATGAAGAAGGCTATACCATTGAGCCAAGCAGTGGCCAACAAAGCTGGTATATCATTCCTGAAAACGTTGATGAAGATAACGCCCAAGAGCAAGAGCCACTTGAGCTTATTTTTGACGACGAAGTATATAAATTATTTTTAGCCCAGCAAAAGTGGTCGTTTATTAGCGAAAATAAATTTGGTCATGCGTTAAACTGTGTCGAAATGCTGATGGATATAATTGGTGATGACCCTTATGAGCGACGCGACAGAGGGTATTTACTCAATCAGTTAGGTTGCCCTAAAATGGCACGTGACGATTTACAGTTTTTTGTAGATGAATGCCCAGACGATCCTGCAATAGAGATTATTCAACACCAAATAGAAGAACTAGAAGACAATAATAATAAAACTCACCATTAAAAATAGGAATAACTATGGTTGAAGCCCAAACTGCATTAATTACTAACGATGCTGTGGTACTTGGTTTACTGGCTATTATTTTAGGGTTTGTGTTTAAAACCTCTAACAGCCAGCACCCAGGTTTTAAAGCATTTTATAAATATGTACCCGCTTTGCTGTTATGTTACTTTTTGCCCTCATTACTTAATACCTTTGGTATTGTTGATGGCAATAAATCAAACGTATATTACGTAGCGTCACGCTATTTACTACCAGCGTGTTTAATACTGCTGACTATAAGTATTGACTTAAAAGCCATTATAAACTTAGGCCCCAAAGCACTTATTATGTTTTTAACCGGTACTACAGGTATTGTTATTGGTGGCCCTTTAGCTATTTTAATTATGAGCGCAGTGTACCCAGAAGCAATTGGCGGACATGGCCCCGATGCCGTATGGCGCGGTATGACCACGGTAGCGGGTAGCTGGATTGGTGGCGGTGCTAATCAAGCATCAATGAAAGAAATGTTTGAAGTTGGCGGTGATATATTTTCGGCCATGGTGACGGTAGATGTCATTGTTGCTAACTTATGGATGGCCGTTTTATTATTAATGGCAGCGAATCATAAAGCCATTGATGCAAGAACAGGTGCCGATACCAGCGCCATTGAAGATCTTAAAAACCGGGTTGAAAAATATCATGCTGAGCATGCGCGCATGCCAACGCTTAACGATTATATGATGATTATTGCCATTGCCTTTGGTATTACCGGCTTGGCACATTTTTGTGCTGACTTTTTAGGCCCTTACTTTGGTGCTAATTTCCCATGGGCACAAGAGTACAGCTTAAACAGTAAGTTTTTTTGGTTAATCGTGATCTCAACCACTATTGGTATTAGTTTATCGTTTACTAAAGTACGCCATATAGAATCGTTTGGCGCGTCGAAAGTTGCTTCTACATTTTTGTATATTTTGGTTGCATCAATCGGCTTACACATGAATATAACGGCGATTTTTGAAACACCAATGTATTTTGTAATTGGCATTATATGGATGCTTACCCATGCGAGCTTAATGTTAATTGTAGCTAAACTAATTAAAGCACCGTTATTTTATATGGCGGTAGGCTCACAAGCCAACGTAGGCGGCGCGGCATCTGCACCCGTTGTTGCCGCTGCATTTCACCCGTCGCTTGCTCCTGTAGGTGTATTATTAGCGGTACTTGGCTATGGCGTAGGTACTTATATGGCTTATATTTGTGGATTAATGATGCAAGCAGTTGCACCATAAGGAATAAAAATGAACAACCAAATTATTAAAATTAATGACATAGAACTTGCAAACAACAAACCGTTTGTATTGTTTGGCGGTATTAATGTATTAGAGTCTCGTGATTTAGCCATGCGTGTTGCAGAGCATTACGTAGAAGTAACCACTAAATTAAATATCCCTTATGTATTTAAAGCGTCGTTTGATAAAGCTAATCGCTCATCAATCAACTCTTACCGCGGCCCGGGTTTAGACGAGGGTTTAAAAATATTTGAAGAAATTAAAAAAACATTTAATATTCCGTTAATTACCGACGTACACGAACCACATCAAGCAGCACCTGTTGCTGAAGTAGTTGACGTTATTCAGTTACCGGCATTTTTAGCCCGCCAAACAGATTTGGTTGTTGCTATGGCAAAAACCGGCGCAATTATAAATGTAAAAAAACCACAGTTTTTAGCCCCACACGAAATGCGCCATATTATTACTAAATTTAACGAAGCAGGTAATAACAACGTGGCACTGTGTGAGCGTGGTTCAAGCTTTGGATATAATAACTTAGTGGTTGATATGCTCGGCATGGATGACATGAAAGTAATGGCACCTGTTATTTTTGATGCTACCCATGCACTACAACGCCCAGGTGGCCGTGCAGATTCGGCTGATGGTCGTCGCGCCCAAGCAGCAGAGCTTGCCCGCAGTGGTATGGCACTTGGTATTGCGGGCTTATTTATAGAAGCACACCCAAATCCAAATGAAGCAAAATGCGATGGCCCATGTGCACTAGCATTGAGTAAATTAGAAGGCTACTTGACGCAAATGAAAGCTGTAGATGATTTAATTAAAAGCTTCGCACCGCTTGATACCAGTGCCAGCGATTTATAATTTATAACCTATATATTAGGTAATATTTAAAAAGCGACTAAGGTCGCTTTTTTTACACCTTAAATATATAATTCCATGCATAAGAAAAACTAATTCAAAGCGTGGTTATCATGTCAAGACGGGTCCCTCCATTAAACGCGCTTAAAGCCTTTGAAGCAGCAGCACGTCATTTAAGTTTTACCAAAGCTGCAGAAGAGCTATATGTAACGCAAGCCGCTGTAAGTCATCAAATAAAAACATTAGAAGAACATTTGGGCTTAAAGCTATTTATACGCAGAAACCGCTCGCTATTATTAACCGAAGAAGGGCAGGGTTACTTTCTCGATATAAAAGAAATATTTACCCAACTAATAGACGCCACCGAAAAATTACTAGCACGAGGTGCGAAAGGCTCTTTAACGGTAAGCTTAACGCCAAGCTTTGCGATTCAGTGGCTAGTGCCCAGATTAAGTTTATTTAATGAGTTACACCCAGAAATAGACGTGCGAATAAAAGCGCAAGATCTAGACGAAAACTCTTTAACCGACGATGTCGACGTTGCTATTTATTATGGCCGTGGGCATTGGAGTGGGGTGCAAACTTTTAAGTTACATACCGAGTATTTAGTGCCGCTATGTAGCCCGCTATTATTAAATGGCATTAAGCCACTTAATCAACCCAGTGATTTAGCGCACCATACCTTATTGCACGACACCACACGTAAAAATTGGAAAACATGGATGAAAACCGCCGGTGTACGTAATGTGCAAGTTAACCAAGGGCCCATTTTTAGTCACTCATCTATGGTGTTACAAGCCGCAGTACATGGCCAAGGTGTGGCTATAGGCAATAGTGTACTCGCTAAGCCCGATATTGACGCCGGACGATTAGTGATCCCGTTTAATCATAGTTTAGAGAGTAAAAACGCTTATTATTTAGTGCTGCGCGAGTCGCAAACTGAAATGGGTAAAATAGTGTCATTTAAAGAATGGATGCTGAGCTTAGTAGAGCAAGAACAAGAGTATTAATATGATTGAATGGTTTAAAAATACACAGCAGCCAGCTATAGCACAGTTTATTTTTGCCCATGGTGCAGGGGCAGGTAGCGACCATGAGTTTATGCAAAATATGGCACAACTCATTAGTGAGCAAGGGATTGATGTTGGTTTATTTGATTTTGAATATATGCAAATAGCGAAACAAACCAATAAACGCCGCCCACCCGATCGCGCGCCTAAATTGCTTAGCTACTATGAGCAAATACTTAGCCATGCACAGCCAGGGTTGCCGTTATTTATTGGTGGCAAATCTATGGGGGGACGAATGGCGTCAATGCTTGCCTGTACTAGCGAGCATGCTATTTTAGGTGTATTAGCGTTTGGCTATCCGTTTCATCCGCCAGGCAAGCCTGAAAAGCTACGCACCGATCACTTTGCTGATATAGGCTGCCCATTTTTGGTATTACAAGGTGAGCGCGATACGTTTGGTACTCGTGAGGAGCTAGCTACTATGTTAATGCCCAAGCAACCAGAATATTGCTGGCTACCCGATGGCGACCATTCACTAAAACCGCGTAAAAAAAGTGGCGTTAGTGAGGCGCAAAATCGAGCAACTGCAGTACAAAGTGCTGTGCGCTTTATAAAATGCATTGTTAAATAAGTATTCGAGAGAGTAATAAATGATTAAATTATTTTTAATGACCGGGAGCTTTTTTTGTATGCTGTCGGTAATGCTAGGGGCGTTTGCCGCCCACGGTTTAAAAAGCCGACTGTCGGAGTACTCATTAGGTGTGTTTAAAACCGCAGCTGAGTACCAAATGGTGCATGGATTAGCGCTTATAGCTGTGGCGGTGTTAATTAAGTGGGGTATTAACCTCAATTGGGCTGGCGGTTTTTTTATTGCGGGCACACTGCTTTTTAGTGGCAGTTTATACTTACTTGCCATAACAGGTATGAAGTGGCTAGGCCCAATAACCCCATTGGGTGGTTTATGCTTTATTATTGGTTGGATTGTTATTTTAGTGCAAGTTGCACGATTTAAGTTTTAAAGGGTTAATATGTCTAGTGTTGTAATTTACTGTCGTAGTGGGTTTGAAAACGATGCCGCTGCTGAAATAACGTTCCACGCTGCCGAGCAAGGTTTTGCCGGTTATGTTAAAGCAAAACCAAATACCGGTTATGTTATTTATGAGTGTTTTGACGCGCAGCATGGCGACGAAATAATTAAAAAAGTTGATTTTAAAAACATGGTGTTTGCTCGTCAATGGTTTGCTGGTACGCTGATCGAAAACATGCCAGTAGAAGATCGTGTAGGGGCGGTTGTAGAGGCTGCTAAAGATTTTACCTTGTGCTCTGAGCTACGTGTAGAAACCCCCGATACCAACGAAGGCAAAGAGCTTTTAACCTTTTGTAAAAAAATATCAACGCCCCTTAAAAAAGCCCTCGAAAAACGTAATATTGTACTGCGCGAGCCAAAAGCAAACCGCCCAGTAATGCATGTACTGTTTTTAACTAACAACACCGCTTATGTCGGTTACTCGTATAGCTTTAATAACTCGCCATTTTTTATGGGTATTTTACGTTTACGTATGCCAAGTGATGCGCCAAGCCGCTCTACTTTAAAATTAGATGAAGCATTTAATGTGTTTATTCCAGAACAACAACGCGAGTCACGCGTTGCAGCCGGAATGCGCAGTGTTGACTTAGGGGCGTGTCCAGGTGGCTGGACTTATCAGTTAGTGCGCCGTGGTATGTTTGTAAGCGCGATAGATAATGGCCCAATGAACGATGATTTAATGCAAACAGGGCAGGTAAAGCACTTTAGGGCCGATGGCTTTAAATATCGCCCAGAAAAACGCAACATTACTTGGTTAGTATGCGACATGGTAGAAAAGCCAACTAAAGTAACCAGCCTAATGATTGATTGGGCAGTAAATGCATATGCTAAAGAGCTTATTTTTAACTTAAAGCTGCCAATGAAAAAACGCTTTGATAGTGTTTACGAGTGCTTAAGCATGATCAGAGCAGAGCTGGAAAAATACGGTATAAGCTACGAGTTACAAGCTAAGCATTTATATCATGATCGTGAGGAAGTGACCGTGCACTTAAATGTGACCAAAGTGCCACAAAGCTTGTATAGCTAATGATGAATTAGTAAATAACCAGAGTTAAGGTTAAATCAAAAATGGGTCAAGTGACCCATTTTTTATTTCATATTATTGATTTCGGTATTGGCTGCGAAAGTTATCAACCCATAATTTGGTGCCACCACAAACAGCAACAGGCATTACAATTAAATTTACCAACGGAATGGCTGTTAGCAACATTACTGCAAAACCAAACCCGTACGATAAACCTTGCTTGCTTTGTAAATCGGTTTTCATTTGCTTAAAGCTGATTTTATGATTATCGAACGCGTAATCTTGGTATTGCACGGCAAACATCCAACACGAAAAAAGCACCCACAGTATTTGCCCTATAACCGGCAACACCCATAACAATATAAAAAAGCCAATGGCGCGGGGAAGGTAATAGCAAAGTTTTGTCCACTCTCGGCCAAGCATGCGTGGCACATCTTTTAATAACTCAGCAAAGCCATCATCATTAATTTTTTGACCTGTTAAATGCAACTCAACTTTTTCACTGAGTAAACCATTAAAAGGTGCGGCAATAAAGTTTGTGATTACAGTAAATAACATACTGTAGCTAAACAGCACTATTAACAGGGCAATGGGCCACATTAACCACTCAAGCCAGCTTAACCACTCGGGTAGCATATTATTTATGTAGCTAAAACTGTCGCTTAACCAGCCAAATAAAAAAAACAACGAGCTACCAAAAAGTAAAATATTAATTAACAACGGAATAAACACAAAACGCTTTAATCCCTTTTGAGTAATTAATTTAAAACCCGAAAAAAAATACTCCATACCTTGTATGATCTGCACAACTACCTCAAAAAATATTTTTCATTTGCACTAGTATAAATAGCTGAGTAATTTTAAACAGTATTTTTAGGTAACAAAGTGTTTAAGTAAAATAATAACAACGGCCAGCTTACTACTTTATTCATCCTGCTTAATAAATAATATTTAGTTTATAAGCTGTGTATATTAGCGCTATGGCGTAACTAAATGCTAACTTAGCTTGATTTTTGGGCAGTGCAAAGCGTACTATAGCTGATCTAGCCACTCTAGGCTTAGGCATCGCTTTGATGCGTTGTGGAGAAATTAGTAAAGTTGCCGCGTCAGTGCGTTGCAAAAATAAAGGGTATAAATAGTGATGTACAAAAATCAGGAAGTAATTTTACGATTACGCGCTAATATTCCAGCGTTTGAATGCGTAAAAGGATGCCACGACTGCTGCGGGCCAGTAACAACGTCTTCAGAGGAAATGTCGCGCTTACCGGTAAAAACAGATGCTGAGCATGAAGCGGCGTTAAACGAGTTCAATTGTGTACATCTTGGTCCCAATGGCTGCACTGTATATGACGAGCGTCCATTAATTTGTCGCTTATTTGGTACTACGCCAAGAATGCCTTGCCCGAATGATCGTCGACCAGATGAGCCTGTTGACCCTAAAATTGAGCGTGAAGTACATCACTTTATAGCAAATACGCGTCAAGTATTGGTGTAAGTATCGGTATTTATTAAAGTAATAGAGCGCTTATTAAGCGCTTTTTTTATGTGTGTTATACGCGTTGCTAATAATTTAAAAACCATCAATAAGTTTATTCCAAACACTCTCTTAGTTATTTTACAAAAATACTATCAATACATATTAAACTTATTACGAGATTAATTATGCATTTGACTATTAATATACTTAGCCTTATGTACCTTTTTTTATCGCAGTACTTTTGCATCTCTTTATTTATATTGCCATTTCTGTTTGCCTAGCCCCTTCAAAATTGTTGTTTTATATTTGTTTATTATTAAAAATAGCTGTAAGCAAGGCTTTGCTATTGTGTAAATTCACTATTAATAATTAGAGTACCGTTGGATTAGGTTGCTGAAAAGGGTAAAATATTCACAAATTGGCAGTTAAGATATTTGTTATGGCATTTTCTAAACTCGAAATAAAGCAAGATCGAAAGATAATTTAACCTTTTGATTAGCGTCGCTTCATTGTGTAATTTCGTATTTAGGGTGGGTGTTGTGGTATGTCGCTATGTCGGTAACTAAAAATCCATCAGGAGACGATAAATGAGTACCACTGGAGTAACAAAACAACATGAGGATGAGCATTCATCTACAATAAAGTATTTGGCAGGGGTTGATATACCGGTATTTTTAATCAGTGGTGGCATCCTTGTGCTATTTGCTGTGCTAGCACTTTATGATATTGATTTGATGTCGGGTTGGATCAATACCGCCTTTGCTTTTTCTACTAAAACGTTTGGTGCCTTTTGGCAAATATTATTGCTTTCGACCTTTATAATTGGGTTGTTTTTAGCCTTTGGACGTACCGGGAAAGTGGTATTAGGTGGCTTAAAAAAGCCAGAGATTACTACCTTTAAGTGGATCAGCATTATTATGTGTACACTCCTTGCTGGTGGCGGGGTGTTTTGGGCTGCTGCTGAGCCAATGGCACATTTTATTTCGCCGCCGCCAATTTTTGGTGGTGAATCAGGCACTAAAGAGGCTGCATTTAATGCTTTAGCGCAAAGCTTTATGCATTGGGGTTTTTTAGCCTGGGCTATTTTAGGCAGCCTGACTGGCATAGTGTATATGCATTTACATTACGAAAAAGGTTTACCGCTTAAGCCGCGTACTTTGTTGTATCCGGTATTTGGCGATCGCGTAATGAAAGGCGCATTTGGTGCTATTGTCGATTCGTGTTGTGTTATAGCTGTAGTAGCAGGCACGGTAGGCCCTATTGGCTTTTTAGGCTTGCAAGTAAGCTTTGGTTTAGAAAAACTATTTGGTATTCCAGATACTTACACCACTCAAGTGGCCATTTTGTTTAGTTTAATTGCAATTTATACTCTATCTGCCGTAAGTGGTGTTACTAAAGGAATTCAATTACTCAGTCGCTTTAATGTAATTTTAGCCGTGGCGTTAATGCTGTTTATTTTGCTGATGGGGCCTACAGCCTTTATTTTTGATAGCTATATTCATTCGTTTGGGCTTTATATTAATAACTTTATTCCTATGGCCACCTTTCGTGCCGATACCGCTTGGTTAGACTGGTGGACAGTATTCTTTTGGGGCTGGTTTTTAGGTTACGGACCTTTAATGGCTATGTTTGTTGCACGAATTTCGCGCGGCCGTACTATTCGTGAAATGATCACGCTTATCTCAATAATTGCTCCTGTTATTACTTGTTTTTGGTTTACGATAGTGGGTGGTTCAGGAATATTTTTTGAGTTAGCAAACCCGGGTGTTATTTCAGAACCCTTTGCGGGCTTAAATTTACCCGCTGCGCTGTTGGCCATTACTGAGCAGCTGCCTATGGGTTTTGTTATATCGGTGTTGTTTTTAATTTTAACCACAATATTTGTAGCAACCACGGGTGACTCTATGACCTACTCGGTATCTATGGTAATGACGGGTAACGATCATCCGCAAACACCCATTAGAGTGTTTTGGGGCATTATGATGGGAGTTATGGCAGCAATATTAATTTCGATAGGTTCAGGTGGTATTTCTGCATTGCAGTCGTTTATTGTAGTAACCGCCGTACCAGTGTCTTTTGTGTTGTTACCATCACTTTGGACGGCCCCACAAATTGCGAAAAAAATGGCTACTGAGCAAGGTTTATATAAATAATACAGCTTATATTAGAGCATAAAAAAGGGCGCCAATATTATTGGCGCCCTTTTTTGTTTGCCCAGCGAAGCTGGCAAACCCGATAGGCTGAAAGATGCCTTATCACCCTGACTAAGGGGAAGATAATCTGAATGGCAAGGGCGTCACTGGCCAACGGTGGGGTCTGAAGGAAGCCATAAGAAGTTAGAGGTACA
>NZ_JAATTW010000055.1:0-21031 GCF_013414205.1 Pseudoalteromonas sp. MIP2626 | reverse complement strand
TTGTTTATAATAAGTCGTAATAGCGACATTATGGTGTTGGCAGAATTCAATATTAGTACCACTAAACGTACTGCGTTGCAGCAAAAGCTGCTGCCACTGTGCGCTTGTTCTGTAAGTTTTCATCACCTGCTCCGAATTTATCATTGAGCAGGTATTTTTAGATAATCAGAACATCGATGCTAGGTGTGGTTCGCTAGACGCTTACATTAAATCCAGAAGTTCAAGCTTTTCTTTTGCCAGCATATATCTTTCACGAACATCATTAATTTGCTGTTGAGTTAATTTTTTTCCAAGGGTACGAAGTCCTCCTGCGGCATCATTATGATGAATTCCCATAGCAAATTTAAGGTATTCCATAAGCAATGGTTGAGCGTCTAGATACGATAGAGGATTTAAAGCCTGAGAAACTTTGTATGCCTCAGTCCACTCTCCTTTTAAAATATACTCTTGCATAGTAACACTTGCTTTTGGGAAGATAGTACCTACACCTGTAATCCCACCACACGCTCCTGCAAGTCCTGCATATACAGTGACTGTGTCAACACCTGCCAAAATTTTTAACTCTTTGTTTTCTAATATTAGAGTTTCAATAATCGACACATCTATAGTCGATATTTTAAGAGCAGTTACTTTGGGTAGAGTAGCAAGTCTTCTAAGGAGATCAATTGAGAGCGCATGATACCCAGCGGCATCAGGGTTGTTATAAGGCATAATTGTTACACCGGCTTCTTTTGCAGTTACTTCAGCAAGTTCATAATACGCATACATTTCTTCATCAGAAGGAACCGCCTTAGTTTTTGGCGGCATGACCATGACTGTATCTACTCCAACTGTTGCGAGTCCTTCAATGATTTTGGCAAGCTCTTCCTTAGTTTCTGCTACAGCTCCACTGATCAACGGGACATTGTATTCTTGAGCAACCTCAGAAAGGGATTTAAGTAAAGAAAGACGCTGTTCGGTACTAAGGTAGCTATTCTCACCCAGAGTACCAGAAGCGACAAGTCCACCCATTCTGGTTCCGTCTTTTCCCTGAGTTTTTAAAACAGCTGCAGCCTGTTTTTGTGTTGCATCAAAATCAATTTCAAGTACACCGGATTCTGATTCTTTTAGCCATGTAAAAACCGCCGGCATAACCGTATATCGCCAATCTGCATTCGTTGTTTTCATCGCATTTCCTGTTGTTTAAAAATAATAATAAATATACCGTACCACAATAAATATACTGTATACAATATATTTATTGTGGTTACTTTCGACAAAAAAGGCTTCTTCAATACTTAAAAATAGCAAAAAAGCCACGTAACTCTGCTGTTGGTAACAAGTGTCGATTATGCACCTAGTCAAATAATGAGCTAAATATTTGATGCTCTCCTTTTGTAAATTCCTGCATGTAATTAGGACTCCCCGTTTGATCAATGATGTTTTTATACCGTGCAGGTTTTGTTATAGTCGACTCATTTACTTTAACTACGAAGCAATACGTTAAGATAAATAGCAGTTAAGCTTCACAGTTTTAATTCTGATTACAACGCGATAAACAATAAAAACCTAACCCTGTTATGAGCGCTATTGTGCCAAATAATAACCACATTAGCTCAGGTTGCTGTAACTCTTTTACTAAATAACCATAGCTCCAACCTGATAAAAAACCAGCAAACAAAAACCCTAATGCCATAGAAACAAAATAATAACCCATAAACATAGCGGCACTATCTTTAGGGGCTATACTTGCGACATATTCTTGGCTTTTAGGTGAGGTCAGCATTTCTCCAAAGGCTATTAATAAAATAACCGTGATGATAGTCAAACCACCGAGTTGAGTCATCAGCAAACCTGCGCTCATTAATAACAAAACTAAAAACGCGCACGCAGTGATCACTAAGCCACTGATCAATACCGAGATGACTTTAAACCGTTGGCACTTTAAACTCACCAGGATCTGAAACAACACAATAGCTGCAAAATCTAAATTAATGAGATACTCCGGATTTACCTGCCGATATTTTAACCATTGAGAAGTGAGCTGTTGTGCTTGCTCGATACCAAAGTGAAGTTGACCACTTTGTATTTTAGCCATCAATAGCGCAATGTCACTAATTGGCACACTTACTTTTAAGTGCACAAGTTCAAGACGGATCGCTTCTAATTGATCCGTAGTTAATGCCCCTGAGGTACTGTAATGCTGTGCCATTTGATGTAATTTATCGCTCAACGCAGCGCTATCAACGTAAGCAAAAAAATCAACTGTTGCTTGGCCAAAATAAGCAAGCAAAGTAACTAAATCTTGGGTATCTATATAATCACGAATAAACAGCGGTAAGGTATAAAAAAGTTGGTTGTACACAGTCCAAAAACCGGTTAGTACAGCTAAATACATAGCAAAGTTACGGTTGCTTACACGCACGGGTTGTAAGTGCCATTGCTCACTTTTTTTAGCGCTAATTACTTTGTCCCATAACCAATTTAAACCAAGCCATAGGGCTATAAATAAAAATGCTTGGGTATAATTAAGCCAGCTGACACCAGCAGCCATTAAAATAATCACACAGGTAAATAACAGTAACGCAAAACGACTATTACCTAATACCTGTTGGGCTTGTTGTAATACATCTCTTAAGCGAGTGCTCGTTTGTTTTTCAGGGCTTGTTTCACGATAAAATAACAACGGTATAAAATTAAGCAGTATCCACACCGCAGACATTATAAATACCGCATCCCAACTGATTGCCCGCATATAACCAGCCACTAAGGGGCCTATAAACCCTCCTAAATTTACCATGGTATAAAAAATACCAAAGCCTAGACCACGATTGTTATCATTAGTACTTCGGCTAATTGTGCCAACCACTACAGGCTTAAAACAAGCTGCCCCTAGCGCCACTAGCATTAAAATTATAAAGAAAGAATTAAAATCAGTAACTTGTCCTAAAAAATAATAACTAGGTGCCATTATGATAAATGAAATAGTAAATAATTTTTTGTATCCGTATCTATCGGCTAAAGCGCCTGTTAACACTGGCAATAAATACAAAAAAAACGGAATTATACCCTGCACGGCACCGCGCTGGGCATCATTAAAACCCACACCACCTTGCTCAATTGGGGTGGTCATATACACCGATGACACCGCAAAAAAGCCATACCAAGCTAGGCGCTCAAAAATTTCCATGGTATTCGCTATATAAAATGCCCAGCCAAACCCACGTTTTTGTTGATTATTATTATTCATAGTTTACTTTCACGGTTAAACACAGTGCTTTATATTGCATACAATATACAAATAAAACAACCATCATTATGAAAAACTTATCATTCACACTATTACTTTTTTTTCTCTGCGCGTGCCAGACTAACTCCCAAGCGATCGCTAATGATAATATCGCTATTCAAGCGAAGTCCACTTCGCCCGCAGTGATGCAGGTCGATTTATCAGTACAAGGTCATACCAGCACTTTACATAACATGAATATTACTTTTTTAGGCCAAACGATTCCCTATACTTACAGCGACGGTAAAATAAGTAATAGCCGTGGTTATGATTGGTGGGTAAGTAAACACTTCGCGTTAAAAAGTGACTTACCAAAAGAGAAGGTCACACTTTACTTAGAGCTTTTAGAAATGGCTTACCCACATTATGTGTCGCTATTTGGTATGGAACCGCCAAATATTGAACGTCAACGCATTGCTGTAGTGTATGGTAGTAGCCGTGAAAGAGTCCGCGAAGCCATGCTTGATGACGGTTTTTTACGGGGTGTACATGATACAGCTGGAGGCGAAACAATGTTTTATAACCGCGCAGGTTATAACTTTCCTAGCCATCGAGAACATCATCAACGTTACATCGTAATACACGAAACCATGCACGCTTTTCATATGGCGTTAAACGGCCACTCAACCTGGGCACCTAATTGGATCACCGAAGGTTTAGCTGACTCCGTTGCTCATCATGTTTACGACCCTAAGCAGAAACAGTTAACCGTTATGGTATTTGACCGCGCTCCGATGAATTACATTGAAACAGGTCTTAAGCAATATTATAGCGCCAACAAACCAACTATTGAGCAAATCAATGATGATCCGACACTAAAACGTGGCCTTAACTTTTTCATTATTCATTATCTTTTAAGTTCACCTGAGCGTGCGCAATATTTTGCTTATTTTGTACAGCAATTAAGGCTTGCCAACCCGCACAGCGAAGCAACCTTGAGTACGGCAAATTCACTACTTAAAAATACGTTTAAAGATTGGCTATCAATAGAGCAAGGCTTTGCTGATTTTGTACAAAATATTAGGCCAAGCTTTCATCTTGTTTCAGGCCCCTGGGAACAAAATGGCAATGCTTATTGGTTACGTAATATCCACTCAACTGAATTATCACGTTTAGATATCAATCCAGCCAATAAAGCTGAAGTATCGCACCCAATAATCGACTTCCCAGTACCAATGCCAAATCCATTAATTACCCTAAGTGCTAATAATGAACTTGCTGCTTTAATAGAGTTTGAAACGGCACAATTACATCGGGGCGCAATTGGTCTCGCGTTGCAAGGAAAAATTAGCGCTGAAAATCAACACTACCGTCGTACTTTTATAGGTAAGGAACAGGCCAATAATGACCAGTTATTAACTTTACTGGTTGTCGATGGGGAGCGCTTAGCGTTATCAGCAAGCAACACTAAAGGATTTAATAATCAACAAATTGCCTTCACACCTGAACTTAAACAGGCGATTGCAAGTAATGCTATGCTGGCAATCAAACTTAGTTTGAACGCAACACAGCAACAGTTGACTGTAATGCTCAGCGCAGGTACAACAAATGAACCCGTCATTCAATCTTTCACAGCCAAGTTACCACATGCGTTATTTACTGAGTTGAACACCAGAAAAATCAGCCTATTAAGCAAAAATAATAACCATAAAATCACTCCGTATTTGTTTGCTAATAAAACCAATACTCTTTCGTCAGATCAGTTAAATAAAATAACAAATCCGTGGTTATTTAAAGGTTATGCTAAATTGAACAGGTTATTTATTACTTGCCAAACATACTCAGTACAACTAAAAAATTGTCAGCGTGAGTTAGCAATATTAATCAAACAATTAAACCAACCACAGCGCCATTCAGCTATAAGGGCTGCACTGCCAGCGCTGGTAAAACAGTATCAAACAACATTAGGCGATACTGGATTTAGCCCCCTTTCGGGCATTACTTCTGGTGTATATTACCATCAAGGAAACCCATTTTTAAGAGTGGAAAACCCAAGTGATTTAAATCTAACATTAGCCGCAAACGTTGATTTTAATGACAATAATGGGGAATTATTAAATAGCCAACAACTCAAACAAGTATTAACGCCCGGCATTCATAATATTGCCTTAGAAAATGTGAACAATACAAATACACTCATGATTAAACAAACCCTGAACTGGGGGGAATTAAGTCAAAATAGCCAATTAAATGCATTAGCAATCCCATTTGATGGCGTTCAAATGCAGTTAACACAATTAGCTGACGTACATGAAAATTGGCAGTTTGATCTTTCCCTAAGTGGCCCTTACTCAGGGGAAACAACTGGAGAACTGCATTTAAAAACTCTAAACTATCATTCGTTGACAACCCCTAAAGCACTCATAAAAAAAGTTAATATTGTTCCTTATCAACAGCAAAACTATCACTTTAGTGTACCGATAAGTAATGATAAAACCTTGGTTGAAGTCACTGCATTATTAAATGTCGATGGTGAGGAGATCCGCTTAGTTGAACAGTTAAGTTTATAAAAGTTAACTAAAGCAGATGAACTTTATATTCATCTGCTTTTATCTATTGTCTACGCGTTAAATTCACTAGCCTTAATACCCTGTAAGCGGGATCTGCTTTATAACAATATTTTTAGCACCTCCTCTAAGTTTCTCGCAGTATTAGCAAATAAAATGTATTGCTTATCTTTAGCCATTTAACGAAATAGATAGTCCGGTTGTGAGAAGTAATCTTCGTTTTCTCGGTGTTCTCAATGTACAGCTGCGCTATTTAGACCAAGTAGCAGCTCTGAAAATCAGATTTTCACGCCCACTCACCTTGACTATTTAATTTAGATCCTATTCCTATCAACTCGCATAACTTCATCACGATGGTAACTATGCACAGGACAACGTGGCGCATCATCATAAGAAAATAACAGACCCTGAAACATTTTATTTGGGAGAGATTGATCCCCAGTAATACGTTTGAAAGATTAAATGTAGCTTGTTCCACCCTGGAAAATATAGTTACCGCGGTTACGATTTCGCTCAAATTCACCTATCTCTATTAATGTTTGTGTGGCCACACTTTAGTTAAATAGAATAGGTTATAAGAAAGTTTTGCCACATCAGCTTCGGAGATAATTTGTATCTTAAATGCCTACTTAGGGAAATTTTTGTTATTAATACTCTCTAATAAATCAAGATGATGGCTTTCACGATCTCGACCAACGGCCGCTTCTACGTCTGTGAGATTTCATTCAAAGCCGTGTATGTGTCGGTAGCTTACTGGAATACTACAGTCACTCATTACAATAGTGACTTGATGTAATGCCTCAGGTAATGATGTCCAAAAATCCCAGTTACTTTTACCGCTACGCAAATTTGTTCTAGTATCACGTTTTGCTGCATGATTTAAATCAGGAAACTTTAATGAATTCCGTAATAAAAAAACGGTGTGTTATTTCCGGCTAGATCCAAGTTACCTTCTTCGGCATAGAACCTTAATATAAAACCACGAATATCACGCTCGGTATCAGCAGCACAGGTAAGAAAATGAGAAAGTAATTCTGTTCTTTTGCCCGTGTGTAATGTAATGGATTACAGTAAGGATGCCATAACCTGCTGAACTCTCCACATGCATACAACACTCAAGAATAACTTCTTGGTCAAAATATACCAGTTTTTCTAAAAATCATACATCTTGCAGCAATTGGGGGCCATGTTTACCTGCGATATCTACATTTTGGTTAACGGCAACAGGGCATTCTGCTGCTGTGGCTAGCTTTTTACTCATCTGAGTACCTTATATGTTATGTGTGACGTTTGTAAATACATATCTTTTAGTATACGGGATTGAGTAAGTATAGCCGCTTTAACTCTCTATACAGTAAAGTTAACTGCTTCTTTACGCGACGTGAGATTGCCATGCAACAAATGCCGGAGCTTAGAAACTAAAAAAGCCCATTTTCATGGGCTTAATGTTTTCTATAAAAGGTTTAATTAATTTTAACGACAACCTTCACTATTAAAATCAACAACTAAACTAGCACCGGTACTGTTACCTGATACTTTTAAGTAACCCCAGTATTCGCTCTGTCCCGATATATAAATACACTCATTATTACCGCTATTATTAGAGTACGCTTGTTCATTTCTACCATCTGGCCAATTGCTGTTTGAATAGCTCAGGCTCAGATCACCACTACCGTTAGCTGTGGTGATCGCAATACCATTTTGATTTTGTACATCAGCAAGACTAAACCACATTGCATCACTATTACCTAAACAAATGACTTCGCCATCAGTTAAACGTCCGCTGCTGCGCCCGCCTTGGGTGGCACACGCATTTTCTACATTGCCGCTGATCTGTGTAAATGATGCGGTGAGTTGTACACTATCAAATGCTTTATAGCCGTTCACCATTACATGGTAAGTACCTGTTTGAGCTGGGCTTATAGTACATTGTTCTGAATTACCGCCAATATAAGGGCGACAGTCATAATTAGTTAGAGTTGGCTCAGTGTTATAACTTACATATAAGTCAGCATCACCCGTACCACCGGCGAGGTTAAACATAAGATCACTAGCACCTTGTGGTACAGCTAATGTAAAGTGTAAAAGCTCATCTTTAGCGCCACTTATTGTTGTTGCCTGGCCATTAACTAATACAGTGTCGTCACCTGTGCTGGCGTCTTCCTCAATATCCGCTAATGTTGATGCTGTTTGACTACTACCTTGATTATCAAGCACTGTTAACGAAACTGTGTATTGCCCTGGTGTGGTATACGTGTGAGCTGGGTTTGCTTCATTAGAGCTACTCCCATCCCCAAAACTCCATTGATAACTGACGATTGAACCATCACTATCAACACTACCATTGCTGGTAAAGTTGATTTCACTGTTTTGTATACCTGAGTAAGGACCATTGATTTGTACTGTGGGTGGTGTATTGCTGGTAGTACCCGCAACTAAATCATCACACCATTGAACAAATTCATTTTCATAACTGCTGGCCCATTGAACTGTTTTAGCTTTATAAGCACTCCAATCACCACTGCGAGTATCAACCAACATAGCGTTAATATCGCTGTTATGACGTTCAAACATAAAACGCACGGCTAAATAGCCCCAACGATAGATGCGGTCTTGATCAAAACCATCATAGTTAGTGGCAAATACTTGCGCTAATGTAAAGCGTGAGCCATCACTAATGGTATTTTTGGCAGCGTCGTTGTTGTCTTGATTTGCAACATACTCGGCAATCCCTTCCGACCACCATACAATATCTTCAGTTGGTGCATTAAAGTCACCATAAAGATCAAAACGGCCATCTAAATAGTGCACATACTCGTGTTCTAAGTTCCATACGTAATGCTCCGCATTGGCATAACTGGCTTCATAAGCAACAAAGTTTGCTTGATTACCAGCAACCGATGGATCACCTTCTAAATACATACCGCCATTATTTGTATCAATGCCAAAAATTGCCTTGGCATACTTACTGTAATCATCGCTACTATCAAATATATTGACTTGTAAAAAAGTATTGTTGTCATCAGCTACTGAGATATTGTCAGTCGCTAATTTAGTATGAAAGTAACCTTCTTCAGAGCCCATTGCATCACATGCTGCTCCATGTTGAATCGCCGTCATATTTTGTGAGCGAATCTTAATTGTGCTACTACAACTATAGCTTTGCGGTAATGCTTGTTGAGTCAATTGGTCAACAAACCCACAAATGTTATAGCTATCACAATTAGCGTAATAACTGACTGAATCAGCCGCTGCGAGCCAAACTGCATCACCAAAACCAAAGCTATTATAAGTGCTAAAAATAGCATTTAGGCCGGTATCAACTTCCGCTTGAATAGCAGTACCTGAATATTGTTTAAGCCGCGCAAGTTCACTTGCCGCATTAACAATAAGGTACTCAGCATCTGAATCAACCATCCACTGCTTTTGTGTAAACGCATTAAGCTTGACGACTAAATCAGTGTCTGTACCAACGGCGATAACAAACTCATCATTCCATTGACCACGATAAAGTAGTGTGAAAATGCCATTTACAGCGCTGCGCATATTCCACTTTGAACCATAGCTCTCGTCAAAAAGGGTTAACCATTGCTTAACCACGTTAATGTAACGATGTTGTTGCTCTGCACTATCCATCGTTATGATCACTTCAGAAAGCGTTTTGCCGTGACCATCATTATCATCATAAAAATGACTATTATTTACAAACCCATCTATCGCATCAATAACGGCGGGAGTTACCCAAGTGCTAAAGCTTACACTGTTGTTATAAAATTCAACGTAAAAACCAGCACGTAAGTATAAAAATAGTGCTTCTAACTCAATATCGCCACCACCGGCATAAGTCTGTGAGAGTGACTTAGCATGGTTAGCAACTGCAT
The DNA here is from genome assembly GCF_013414205.1 of Pseudoalteromonas sp. MIP2626. Lineage (NCBI taxonomy): Bacteria > Pseudomonadati > Pseudomonadota > Gammaproteobacteria > Alteromonadales > Pseudoalteromonadaceae > Pseudoalteromonas > Pseudoalteromonas sp. MIP2626. The sequence goes on along the minus strand of NZ_JAATTW010000055.1, from coordinate 11,375 downwards.
ACATGTTATCAGAACTAAAAACTTGGCTCTGAATTGATGCTGATGCGCTAAATAATTCATTAACACAATTTGTGCCCTGGCTTTTAAGCTCAGCAATGATGCTTGCAGTACTGGCACTAGCAAGTGTATTTAAGTCACAACTAACTGTTACCGCTTGAGTACGCATCGTTAATATATTGAGTTGTTGTGGTTCTGATTGTATTTTAGCAATCGGTGCTTTCTCATTGTGTGTATTTTCTACTCCATGATGATGGGCACGCTCAACTACTGCTGGTTGTGGTGTAAATACTCGTTCACTCGCCGTATTTGCAAATGTAATTGAACTTGCACCAAGTATCGGTAACGCTAGAATCAATTTTTTAATTTTCATAATCTACCTTCGATAGTTTTTATTATCTCAATCCAGAACGGGTTATTGAGATACATCTTGTAACACTTTATTATCAATGTATACAATATATTTTATATTCTATTAACTTATATAGCGCATTAGTTTTATTGAAATATGTTATACTAATCATTAATGGTTAGATTGATATCGGGTTTAGCGATAAGTATCAAATCTCCTTTAGATAGCTATTAGCACCTTGGAGGATGTGAATATATCGAAAGATTGGGTATGTAAAAATGAAGAGTTTATTAACTAGGCTTGCTACCTAGCGTCAATTAACTAGACTGGTTGACACTAAATTTTTTTTGCTCTTAATTGAACGCTATTTTTCGCCGGTAACTTTTACCTTCGCAATGAGTAATAGTTGTATCATCGAATAGTTTGTCTGATGTGATGATCAGCTGTGTCACTCATAGCGATGTGCTATCAATTCAAACTGTGCGCTCGTTTCCTGTTCCATTTTTCGAACGCAATCACGATTAATAAGCTGTATTTATCGAACTTTAAAAGTCACCTTACAAGCGCAAGCGTCTGATTTTATGGAAAATAGCTGACGCGGTAACAAACTTAATTGTATGGTTTTGTTCGATAAGCCTATAACCGATGCTACTGGCGATATGCACTGGCGGCAAACAAAAATACATTACCACAGTGCTCAAACCACCCTGCTGATTTGTTAAATCAGCAGCAAGAGTAAAGCCTAAGGTGTTTACTTCATTGCGTGTCGTAAGTTTAATATAGTATCGCCGCTGTGGGCTCGATTTTCACTCAGGCATTCCGCAGTTGAAACATGGTGGCAAGCTTTAACTATTTCAGCATTAAAGGTAAAGAGGCCGTGAAGTTATCCATGTAGACCTCCCGGTATCATGCTGCTATAAGCGCTCAAGCTGTGTTGCTTTATTGTTATTGTGGGTATGTTTGATGCAATCACTAAAAATTGCGCTTCACATTCTCGGATGGCCGGTAATTGTCGCTGAGTAATTGACGCTGCTACAAATCGTCCTAATTGACGTTCACACCCACTTTGCTTCGCTAAATGGAGCAATTTCACCATGTAATAGCTCGCTTCATCCGCTAAAAGGTGGGCATTAACGTATTCCCAAATAGCTTTGTAATTGTCGCTTGGAAGTAAGTCGTCACGTAGTTGTGAGTAGCGAAATGCCAATGGTTTTTTAACCAGTGCGTCAATAACATGCAAGTAACTAATATTACGTGCACGGCATCCTTTAGAAGCATAGACACGCGCTAACGTTTGAACTAAATCGCTGCCATAGTGCAGCTCTAAACGGTTGTCATATAAACGAACCAGTAATCGGCTACCAATAAGGCGTGACGGGACGCTATAGGTAACACGTTTCAATGAAATAGTACTCGTACGTGACACCGTTAGATAATGCTCGGTGTAATTGACGCTCATCGTCCGTGGTAAAGCATGTAATTGTCGCTGCTCTACTGCGTATTTATCACTTACACGGCGATTACGGCGAGCAACAATGTCGGCAACAAACGATTCATAGACTTCTCTTGTCTGAAAGTCATAACTACCACGGATTTTTAATGCTTGCTCCAGTTGCGATTTAAGATGCCCATGAGGGCTCTTAATAGCCCCATTTTCATGCGCAATACCACGGTTATTGCGGGTCGCTCTAAAGCCATAATGGATAATTAGCTCATTAAAGCGCTCTGTAAAATCATTATCATTAGTATGATTACGATAGGCGGCACTCAGACTGTCTGTACGCACTTCTTTAGGCACACCGCCGGCTGCTTTAAATGCGTTTTGCACGCCATCAGAAAAAGCAGCAAAGCTTTCACCGGAGTTAACGTTGCATCACCTTGAAGTAGAGGGACAACAATACTATCCCAGATAGACTCAAGTGGATCTATACGTGTTCGCCATTGGCGTTTATTAGACAATGGTTGCTCATCCAGTTTATCAATGCGCCTTGCTGAACGTTCAGAAATACCTGCTTTCGCAGCCGCGATAACTTGGCTATTACGCTTTCTATGTTTCATATAAATAGTGACCTGCTGATCAGTGATTCGTGTTCCCGGCACAGTGAACTCCTCCGTTCTGCTGTACCGAACCTTATCAGATCAACCGGCCAAGATAATTGTCGCTTAATACTCCTTCTTTAATAAAACGAGACGCGTTACTAGCACATGACTGCTGACATTTGTACCGCCAGCCTTATAGGCATCATCTTTGAATGCTTTGGAATTATTATAGACGAATCGCTTACAACCGAAACTGCGAGCAAGTAGGTCTGCTTGCTCGGTAGTTGGGTAAAAGCGACGTTTGAATGCCTTTTTAACAATTCGTTTTTCCAAAGAAAAGTGTCTCGTCACGTTAATTTATTAAGTTGAATTTAGCAGTAAAAATTGTACAAGACAAATAGGCATTTTCTTACGAAAACGCCTATACACCATTGGCTTAGCGCAGCTGTTGATAAAATTATTTTAATTAATTTTTGAGATTTGGTGTTTAAGGGCACGCCGCGCTATCCATCCCTGCACTAAAGTACAGGGTATTCCGCGCAGGTACGATAATCTATGGAGTGCATGATAACGCATACGTTACCCCTAAGCATAGAGTTACAAAGCGTGGCTAATATGAGCATTAAATTTGTTAGTATTATTGAGTCTAAGCTGAATTCACTAAAGAGTCTAAATTCAAGCTTGTAATATAAATTTGATTTATTCAGGTTGAATAATTTCAAAATAAAACCTTAAGTTAATGAAATTAATGAATTTAAATCAAAACTCTCTTTGAGGAAGTTTTGCAACATTGACTCATAAATCTCTAGGGCGTGTTGATCTTTGCGGTATGAAAAACAAACAGCATGAAGATAAGGTATAATTGAATTCGCCAGAAAACTTTACACCGAACCTACATGCCAAGATTAATGTTAACAGACGGGACATGGAATGTCTTATCAAAAGTAATGTACTTAAGTGGTCGAATTTATAATAAGCCCGACCATAGAAAAACGCTCAAAGGCATACTGTATAAGATGCGCACAGGTATTCCATGGCGAGATTTACCTTCTTATTTTGGCCGTTGGAGTGCTATCTACAGACGGTTTAATTTATGGTCCAAAAAAGGGATTTTGAATGAACTGTTTCGCGCATTATCTCGTGATGCGGACATGGATTGGGTCTTCATTGATGGCAGTATTGTCAGGCCTCATCAACATAGTTGCGGTGCAAGAACCGCTGACAATGAATCAATTGGAAAGAGTCGAGGTGGAAACTCTACGAAAATTCATCTTGCAGTCGATAGCGGAGGGTTGCCTGTTTATTATGAGTTATCCTGTGGAAATACGCATGATATCGTCCATGCAGAGTCACTCGTAGCTAATTGCTCAACAAGTAATATGGTTGTCGCAGATAAAGGCTACGACAGTGAAAAACTGAGAGTATTTGTGCGTGATAATAACGCTACACCCGTTATTCCACGTAAGGGTAACAGTTTAGTAGGCAATGAGGATATTGACTGGTGCATGTACAAATATCGGCACTTGGTTGAGAATGCATTTGGCCGTATTAAGCAATATAGAGGGATAGCCACACGGTATGAAAAGCTTGAACGAAATTATCATTCAATGCTCGCTTTAGCATTTACTATGATGTGGCTACCAATGTGGGCTGATTGATATATGTACTACAAAGATCAACAGCCCCTAGTTACCAAATAAATATAGACTCATAGTTAGCTGAATCAGCATGTTATCTATATGGCTAACATACTGGATTTTAACTCAATGTTAGCCATATGGATAACAATGGCATTTTAGGTTACAATGTTAGCTGCATAATAAATTCTATTGGTAATTGTATGGCTAACAGAGTCGAAATTGGGAAGAAAGTCAGCGTAAGTAGAAAGGCTTTAGGCTATACACAGCAAAAGCTTTCAGAAATAGCAGGTATTAATAAAACAACAATTTCAGAAATTGAGAATGGCCGATTTACTGGATCATTCGATATTTTTGAGCGCTTGCTCGATGCTGTTGATTTACAGTTTGATGTTTCTCAAAAAAAGTATTCGCTACCTGATTGGGATGAAATTGAAAATATATTTTCAGAGGATGAATAATGAGTACAAATCCAAACTTACCTAGTAAAGTTAAAAATATTACCGTGTGCACTAACAATACAGAGCTTGGTATATTAACTCATGGCTCAGTTCATCATTACCAGCCGACACAAGAAAATCAGCACATATCGTTAACAATGACAAAAAAAGGTATAGACGGTTACTCTTCAGGTTCTCTGCATCCTATCTTTTCGCAGAACTTACCAGAGGGCTTTAATCGCCGCTTTATAGCTGACAAGTTAGCAAGGTATGCAAAAGTAAATGACATGTACCTTCTCGCTTTACAAGGAGAGCAAGGCATTGGCATGCTCTCATATAAAAGTGAACTTTCGTTACCAGAAGCAGATACTATTCCACTGAACGATATCTTATCTTACAACAGTACTGAGCCCCTATTCCCTCAACTGTTAGAAAAGTACTATCTAAGAAACTCATTAGCTGGCGTACAACCTAAAGTAAGCATTCCTAATGCAAATAATATTAAAACTGACAGAACAGTCCAACAAAAAGATTTAATCGTAAAATCATTTGATTCTGAATTTCCATTACTTACTGTAAATGAATTTGTATGCATGGAAGCAGCTAGATACTGCGGGTTTAAACCACCTAAAACGTATTTATCCCATAATCTTGAAACATTTGTCATAGAACGCTTCGACACTGCACAAGATGGTACAAAGCTAGGCTACGAAGACTTTACCACTTTATTAAAAAAGCCAAATGATCCCGATGCAAAATACACGGGCAATTACGAAACACTACTCAAAGCAACAAGCTTGTACACTAATAGCCAATCTGAAGTTGAAAAAATGTATAAGTATATTGTATTTAATTGCTTAATTGGTAACGGTGATGCACACCTCAAAAATTTTGCTCTTCAGTACACACCAGATATGTCGAGGGTTTACCTTTCCCCACCTTTTGATATAACACACACAAAAATTTATGAAGCTATAGACAATAAAATGGCGCTTAAGCTTTCTAACAGTAAAGAGTTTCCTGATATAACTCATTTATTAAAACTCGCTGAGGGTACTCACTTTAAAATTAGGAAAGCTAAAGAAATAGTAGAATCCCTGAGTGACAATATACTTGATTACCTTAAGCAATCTGAAGAAGTGAAGTTATTTAATGGCTTACGCAACTCAATAGAAAACTCTGTATCAAGTATAATGACACCAAGCTATTCAACAAAAAACTATCGTCATGACAGAATAAAAAAGTTTGAGTAATATTAAGACATCTATATAGCAACAGTGAAACTAAAAAGAGGGTGTAACTAATTTTATTGGTCACCACACTACAGTTCACGGTGCAATAAAGTTGGAATTAAAAGGTGAATCGATGCGAAACAACTAAATTCCTTGACTGATGCCGATCACTCAAGTTAGATTTTATTAAGATCTACTGACAGACAAAAAATTGATCAGCATCATGGTATTACGCACTAGTGGCATTTTCACTGTCCATCCGTTTATAGACTCCGAGACGCCTGACTTAATAGAGGCCGCAACTAGTTGCTGTTCAGTTAAGCCATACCTCACGTCGATTGTGTCATTACCAGATACGGAAGGGGTTTTCAGCTGCTGTGTTTCGGTGGCGCTAATAACCTGCCAATCCTTTGAGAGCTTTATAAACATTTCTTTTTCATTCATATTAATAATGAATTCATAATAAAGTGTTGAAGGCGAATTACTTTCGTCACTTTCCATAAATGAATACAGCCTAGCTTTAATTTTTTTGTTTTTAGATTCGAACTCTACTCTTCTTAACTTTAAATCACCGCCATAAGCGATGTAAATTGGTTTTAGAGTGTAGTTATCTAAGCCGCTCTTACTGCTCTTTAGATTTACGTTGATAATTTCACTACCCTTGTAAGGGATTTTTCTACTCAAATCTCCGAATGTATCTATAACCCCGCTTTCATATTCAGCATCTATTTGTTTATCTATCTCAGCATTATGGATAATAGTTTGCAATGTACTTCTTTGGACGTTGTTTAATTCAAACGACTCCACACGCTTGGCTTGAGAGTATTTATTAACCTGAAGATCCAAATTTTGAGCTTTCGGTTGGAAGCTAATACCGCAGAGTAAAATTAAAGTTAGTGAAACTTTTTTCATCAGTTTACAGCAATTCCTCTCGGTACTTTAGTGCCGAGAGGAATTGCCGCCTCCATTGGTTGAGTTAACGTAGTGGTTCGAGCAGAAATCCGAACCGTGTTTTTCTTAATGTTAGCGCTGGCGTGAACCTTATCACCTAAAATAGTTTCTAGGGCAAAGTAGCCTGAGCTACGCTTGCCTTTAACAAAACCAGTACCTTGTGGTGTTTGTACAAAGTCGTGTTTTTTTAGGCCAAATAGCTTGCCAACTGGTATCCGCTTTTCGGAGCGAACCCCCTTTATCTGTTGGTAGTCACCAGAAGCCACATGACGTTTACGTAAAACATGTTTGGCTTGTTGTACAAGCTCGCCATTTTCACAACAAATTGACACGGCATCATAGTAATGAGTTTTCGGTAAGCCCAATACTTGCTCGCGCTTAAATTTGGTCACGTAGCCAAACGTTTCTTCAAAATCCCAGCACTGTTTTAACTGGGCTTTGAGTATACCTATTTCAGTCGCATGTTTAGTCTTTGAGCGCTTCACTTTCAGATCAAACTTTCCTGCGTGTAAATCATTATGGCACGTCTCGCATAGCGCTATTAGGTTACTGGGTGTATCAGTGCCGCCCTGAGAACGAAGTACTTTGTGGTGTACGTGCAGCTTGGCGTTGTGCTTCGTTTTGTGTCCACTTTGACATTTATAATTGTCACGCTGCAATACGTAGGCTTTAACGTTGTAGTAGCCTTGCTGGTAGCCGGCACCAGTCACAATTGGGTTAGTTATCTTGTGTATATCGAAGCTAGCAGTTTCAACCTTCCAATGTGAAATTGGTAAGATAGCTTCAACCTGCTTTTTCTCACGCAAGTGTGAATCAAGCTTGCTTTTTAGAGATGGTGCTAAGCGCCCCTCTTTACGCATTGAGGCACGGTTCAACCAACGTGCAGGGCGGTAGCGTAGCTTACGGTTTCTGCGAGTCCTTCGATACATTGCACGTTGCTGCATCTTTTTAGATACGTCAGTGCGCAAAGCCACCTCGCTTTGATAAATCACTTTACCATTTGCGATAGCTGCACAGCCAACGTGTTTACTGCCAGTGTCCATGCCAGCAACTACGTGCTGAGTATGGCCGCTCGATCCATACAATAATTTAATTGTGAACGGGGCACGTTTGATTACCTTAGCCATACCATTTTTAAGCAGCTTACGTGCTTTAGCGGCCTTGCAGGGCATCAAAGGCTTCCCATGCTTGTTAAGTACATACGCTAACATAGCGCGTATCTCCTTCGAGTTGTGCGTATAACTGTGCTTGAGGCACACAGCAAATTCGACTTCCTCTCGACCAGATAATTTAGCTTCGCAACGTGGTTGACTGCCCATAACTCAATAGGACTGTTTACAGTGCCACGAAAGAACGTGGAACTGAGGCGGCATTCCAAGGTTTCTACATCTAAATTATCGTTTACTAACATTTCTAATCCTCAGTTAGTGGTCTGGTCAACAAGCGCTTTTACAAGCTCATCCCTTTAGGGGTGAGTAGTTGACATGATATATCCTTATATTAGATGTATTCTACAATAACGACATTCGTTTAAAAAGAAAACAACCTTTAGCTGCTATATTTTGGTCGCTGTGTAGGCGTTGAGGATTTACTTTTACATCACTATTTTGCTGGTAAACGATTATAAAAAAGTGAATTTTTTCACATTTCCATCTCAGGTTTTAACTGGTAAATTCTGTCTAAAACAGCCATTTTCAGACGTTTTCCTACAGTAAAATAGCACGAAAACCCTGCAGTAAAAGGGGTGTAAGGGAGGTTGGTAAAGTCACCTGATGTAGGGAACTTTTATAGCTATTCTTGGTTGTATCCGATCACCCCAACTTTTATTTTTAGAACCATATCTTCCGGGCCCATAGAAAACCCATTCAAGATAATGCTTTCCAGTCCTAACCGTTATTCGGGGAGCTATGTTTCCGCGTAGATATTTCGATTTACCCGGCTCTGCATTTTCTAATGCTCCTAATTCTTTATTTTTTACCCTCCACTCAATCCAATAGTCATCTATGATCTCTCTTGCTTCAGCTACAAGATCTTCCACGACTTTTTTCATTTCTGTTCTTGCTTTTAAAATAGCTTCTTTAGACATTAACGCTCCGCTATGTTTTTAACTGTTATTCCGTACCTTATTTATTCGGGTACGGGTTCAATGAAGCCGTACACAAGGTGTTATCCCGCAGCAACTACAGTTCGGGTACGTAGTCACCCTATGGTCTTTGTTGGGCGTTGTTAAAAACAACATACTCTCTCCCTACTCGGGTACGTAGTCACAAACCACGTACCCATGACGCTTAAGCTATCGAAACCCAGTTCGGGTACGGAGTCTTGTTCTTTACTAAAATGAAAAGACTCTTATCCGCTTTCCAATAGCTGTTCAATTAACAGTGTTTTGTGATAAAGCTCCCTACTCGGGTACGTAGTCACCGATTGCGTACCCATTACGCCTCAATTATCAAAACTCAGTTCGGGTACGGAGTCGTGCCACTTACCATAATGAAAAGCTCTTGTATGCTTTCAAACATCTGTTCAATTAACAGTGTTTATTGTGATAAAGCTCCCTACTCGGGTACGAAGCCATGCGTACCGTACCCATTACGGTTAATACGCCTTACACTAATTCGGGTACGTAGTCTCAAATCAAAAGCAGTGAATAAAATGGTCTTATTGCACTATACCCGCTCATTTTGATTTGCTTGCGTGACCTCACACCCTGCTCGGGTACGATGTGACCGACCCTATTTTTCTTTACAGTTGATATTTTGACTTAAATAAAAGGCTTTTGTGGTGATTAAGTAAGCTTATGTAGGGGTAGTTATTATTCTTTTAATAAGTCCAAGGCAATACAAGGTAAAGAGTGGCTGATGGTTTGACGCCAGCACATCAACATTTAGCGCCATGAGCAAACGAGCTGCAAGGGCACTCAAGGCAGGTGTCCCACAGGACTTCTACAAGGTCGCTCCGGACACTTGCTTTTCCGGATTTTCAACAGGTTTAAAAGCAGGTGTCCCACAGGACTTCTAAGAAGTCTTGAAGGACACCTTGCGCCAAGTCTTGCGGTTTCAATGTAAAGCGTTAATAGTGCTGGTGTTCCATGGGACTTCTTGGAGGTCGCATGGGACCTCTATCAGTTTTTAAGGTTGTAATACATAAAGTAATTGGGTGGATATATGTCAAAAAAAGCAGTTTGCCGAGCAATTGAGTGCGGATATGGAACAACGTCAATAGTTACAAATGAAACTATTGATGGTTTTGTTATTAGAACCTTCCCAAGCGTGCCAGTATCAGTGAATCACAACATGCAAAATCTAAGTGGTGATATATTAAGTGCAAGGAAAACAGTCTTTGTACCGGTTGGTGATAACGTCTATGAGGTGGGTGAGGATGTGCAAGCATCAGCAGACCCAAGATCTACCCGAGTTCTAAACACTGAGGGCTACATAGATTCAGAAAGATATAGAGCGCTCTTCAAAGGTGCGCTAAAGATGATACCTGATGATGAAATTGATCTTATGGTTTGCGGTTTACCAGTATCGGTAATGCCTCGAAAAGAAGAATTGCAAAAAATGGTTATTGGTTCTCATGATCTAGGTGACGGCCGTACAGTAGTTATTAAAGATGCATGGGTTATTGCGCAGCCGCTAGGTGGGTTACTTGCTTATGCGCGTGAGGGAGGTCAATCTCGTTATAATGAAATGAGACAAGAGAATCTGCTGGTATGTGATGTGGGTTATTTGACTTTTGATTGGCTCCTAACAAAAGGTTTAATGGCTAATGAAAATAGGTCTGGAGATTATGAGGGCGGTATGTCTAAGGTTCTTCAGAAAGTAGCTGATGCTGCATATAAAGTATTTTCAGCAGATGATAGGTTCAAGCGAATTAAAGAGATTAATGTAGAGCTACTTGATCAAGCTTTCATTACAGGTAAGTTAAGGTTGTTTGGTCACAAGATGGACTTCCCTATTCACAAGGGTGATGATAAGACACCTGCATTTGATTTTACTGATGCTATTAATTCAGTGGCTGATGATGCAATAACTGCTTTAGTGAATAGAGTTGGAGACGCACAGGACTTAGATAGAATTATAGTAGTTGGTGGGCCAGCTAAGTTATATGTAAACGCAATCCAAAAAGCTTTTCCTAACCACAATATTGAGGTGTTAAAGGATAGCTTGCGTGCAAATGTTATAGGCTTTCAGGAAGGTGGCATTCAAAGAATGAGAGCCCTTGCAAAGCGTGCGGCAATGAAATAATAGAGGTTTAGGTCTATGTCAAAGGCTAGCCCAAATGGTGATTATGTAAGATGTAATTTAAAAGTAACCAAGATAGATCATCCGGAGATATATAATCATCTTGTAAGCATTAACGATAGAGCAGAAGAAATCAGGCACTTAATTCGATTAGGTTTAATGGTTAAAAATGGGAATATGCCCATTGGTATGGGAGCAATTAAGCACCATACTCTGGGTACTACTGTACCAACAGAAGTGCCGATAGACGAATCAAATTCTGATACAGCTAACGGATCAAAGCAAAGTGCCAGTTTGAAGAGTGAAGATAATAATTTGGTAATTAAAGGTGAGCCTGATTTAGATTTTGGGGACGAACTTTTAGGCATTTAAAATACTTAATAGGCTTTAAAAAAGGCTTTGTAAGAGGATGTAACTAATTTTGTGTAACTGCCTATCATAATTTACTCTATCAAGAGTTTAAGGATTAGGCGATGAACATG
>NZ_JAATTW010000054.1:0-21067 GCF_013414205.1 Pseudoalteromonas sp. MIP2626 | reverse complement strand
CATCAAAATGAACTCATGGCGAAACTCTCTAAGTCCATTATCGAATGTAGCGATGCCAAACCAATGGTTTGAGGAGCTTGGTTTATATCCAATAGAAAAAGTGAATACGGGATGGCTTGCTTTATCAGCGTTTAGGAAATAAGTTGATAAAATGTGAAGGGTACAGGAGCCGTATACGAGGTCCGTACGTACGGTTCTGTGAGAGGGATGAGGCATAAGCGGTAGTGTTTAGAAATCTGTGTCATTTCAGTATTATTAAGAAAACAGGAGTGACACATGACTCAATCTTTCGACTTCAACAAAGCATTAGCTGAACTTCAAGCTGGTAAAGGCCTTACTGGCGAAGACGGTGTTCTAACACCATTAATTAAACAACTCACCGAAGCGGCTCTTAAAGCTGAATTAGAGCAGCATTTAGAATCTGAGACCCAAGTTAACCGTAAAAATGGTTCAACCAAAAAAACAGTTAAGTCATCCATAGGTCAATTCGAACTTGAAACGCCCAGAGATCGTTCAGGTTCGTTTGAACCTCAGCTTGTTAAAAAGAACCAAACCAAGTTAACGCCTGAAATTGATGAGAAAATCCTATCTATGTTTGCTTTAGGTATGAGCTACCGAGATATTCGAGGCCACATACAGGATATGTATGGCGTTGAGGTATCAGAGGCCACCATCACTGCCGTAACAGACCAACTGATACCAGAGCTTAAAGCATGGCAAGCGCGCAGCTTAGACACGCTTTACCCGTTTATCTGGCTTGATGCTATTCATTATAAGATTAAAGAAAATGGGCGCTACGTGAGTAAGGCTATTTATACCGTACTAGGTGTCAATATCGAGGGCCGCAAAGAGTTACTTGGTTTATATATCTCTGAAAGTGAAGGGGCTAACTATTGGCTATCAGTATTAACAGATTTACATAATCGTGGTGTATCCGATATTTTAATTGCCTGTGTTGATGGACTAAAAGGCTTCCCTGAAGCAATAGCAACAATCTATCCTGACGCCGAAGTGCAGGAGTGCGTTATTCATCAAATTCGTAATTCGATGAAGTATGTTGCTTCAAAGCACCAAAAAGAGTTTATGGCTGACTTGAAACCCGTTTATAAGGCAGCCACTAAAGATGCAGCAGAAGCCGCTCTCGCCGAATTAGATGCCAAATGGGGCAAGTTATACCCTATCGTTATCGAGTCTTGGCGTCGAAAGTGGGGCAATCTGTCGGTTTACTTCAAGTATCCAGATTACGTGCGAAAAGCTATTTATACCACAAATGCAATTGAAGCTGTACATCGTCAGTTTAGACGACTCACCAAGACTAAGGGAGCATTCCCTAATGAAAACAGCTTGATGAAATTATTGTATGCAGGCATATTGAATGCCTCGAAGAAATGGACAATGCCAATCCATAATTGGAATCTGACATTGTCGCAATTGGCCATCCACTTCGAAGGTAGGTTAGATGGTGTGCTAGATATTTAGCAACTTAGGCTGACACAGAATTCTGAACGCCCTCGCATAAGCCTCACCCTACTCGATATGCAAAATTTATTAACTTGCTTTTTTGTCGCTACTTTCTTCAATGGGTGCAACATTATCTGCTTTTTTGCCTTTTGCAGCAGCTTTAGGGGCTACAGGCTCTTTGCCGCCTTTTAATATTGTCATGAAGTCATCTTTACTTTTTGCCATTTCTAAAGCAAGTGACTCTACTTGTTGCTCACTCAATGGTACATCAACTTTTTCTAGCAAAATTTCAAGCGACTCTGCAATATCGAGCATTTTATCATAGGCATCAGCTTCTTTTTTGGTAGTAAACGTCATGCGCTCGACTCCGTTTCGTTCTACAACATATTTAACAACAACAGCCATGATTTCTCCTGCTTACTTGCGTGGCATATAGTATATATAAACCATTAGATTACTGTTTTTATGTACAGTACAAGTTTGTGCCTAAATTTGCAAGTCCCCTAATTAATAATAAGTGATAATAGTTGACAACAAAGATTAACTTTACTTTATTTAACTTAATCACTTTTGTGTACCGTTGCAGTTAAGGAGCTCACAGGGAGTGAATGTTAGTTTAGGTTTTTAGCTTAAGTGCTGGTGTAAAACGCCTTTTGCGTGATGACTTAAACATATAAACAACAGACTAAATGTTCATGTATGAACAAAAAAGGAAGAAAGATGAAAAAACTAAAATACAGTGTTTTAGCTGCAGCTTTTTGTATGTTGCCAGTAACCCTTACCTACGCAAATGTAGATACTTCAGCAATAACTCAGCAAGTAAAGCAGGCAGTTTTAAATATTAATACCGCAGATGTTAGCCAGTTATCTAAGCTCCCAGGTATTGGTAAGAAAAAAGCTCAAGCAATTGTAGATTATCGCGAAGCACAAGGTAACTTTACATCGCTAGAAGATTTGAAAATGGTAAAAGGTATAGGTAAAAAATTAGCTGCAAAGCTTGAAGGTAAGGTTTCGTTTTAAGTTAAAAAGGGCGCGTTAAGCGCCCTTAGTATTATATTGGGTTAATGCTTCACTTAAATGCTTTTTAGCAAAGTTAATTTCTATTGGAGTTGTTAGTAGTGGGTAACACAATCCACCGAGTAATAAAAAGGGGATGAGTAACCAGCCTTCAAATACGGCAAATATTAAAAACAGTGGGCTGAGTAATAATAATTTTATAATACGTAGTAGTACTTTATTAACAGGAGAAAGCATACTTAAAGAAATAGCTATAACAACTTGCCTGTCACGTATTTTTAAATGCTTTAGTGCATTAATCTGGCTTGAAAAGAACACAAACATTACAGCGACCTTTTAGTTATTAAGCGACTCGTTACTAGTAAAAATAAAGTGGCTGCAAACAGCGCAAATATTACTTCCATCCAAGCAGGCATACTTAATCCCGCAAATTGCCAGTCAATGTTTCCGCAATCACCAGTGGCTGCAAAAAAGCTTGGGATCCACTCATGTAATGGCATAAAGGCAGGAAAGTTAGGTTCAAACTCACAACTAAATGCAAAAGGATCAGTGGTTGTTTGCATTTCGATATGCTCGCGGGCAATTATGAATCCCCAAACACTAGAAACAGCCCATACACTATAGGCGAGCAAGCGAACCCCTTTATGCTCAGGATTACTAGTACCAATAATACCTGCAATAAGTAAACCTAATACGGCAGTACGCTGATATATGCACATGATACATGGCGCCAATCCCATTTTATATTGAAAAAACAGTGCCGTTATTTCAAGCAGAAAAACAATACCACTAAACAAAAGCCAAGGAGTACGTTGGGTGGGTAATTGTGCAAGCCAGTTCATAATAAATCCGCATTTAAATAAGACGTTAGATTATGACGTAGGATAAAGTTAGGGGCAAGCAAAACGACTTAAGCCTACTCACATGCATAAAGTTAAGGTTATAATTCTAAAAGCCAAGAATGTGAATAAAGAGGTAGCCCTTTAAACGAGTAAAGTATGTGTGTGAGGTGACTTTACATAATAAGTTAACAAGGCAAGGCGCGAACTTAAAGTAAGTGGCTATTTAAAATGTATCTAGGATGAATATGTAAGTGCTTGCGGTAAGTGTTAGTAAAAAATAGAAAGCATTTTATAGACAAAAATATTTTAATTGTATACTGGCAGTAATATGGCGTACTTTACTTGTTACTTGAGCGTCGTCTGGTACAATCAGTCGGTTAATCGTATGTAGTAGTGTGAATTAATTCGAGTGGGAATTGGATGAGAATTTTTAAAGCGAAAAGCCCAGCAGGATTTGCTGAAGAATATATAGTAGAGTCTATCTGGAATGGCGATTTTCCTCCTGGATCTATTCTACCTGCTGAGCGTGAACTCTCAGAGTTAATAGGTGTTACCCGAACGACGTTACGTGAAGTATTACAGCGATTGGCTCGAGATGGCTGGTTAACTATTAAACATGGTAAGCCAACAAAAGTGAATAACTTTTGGGAAACGTCAGGATTAAATATTCTTGAAACGTTAGCACGTCTTGATGAAGATAAAATGCCAGAGCTAACTGATCAGTTACTCTCTGCACGCACAAATATAAGCGCAATTTATACGCGTGCAGCTATAAAGTTAAATCCAGAACGTGTGATTGAAATTCTCTCACAAAGCGATGAGTTAGAAGACAGTGCGCAAGCATTTGCTGATTACGATTATAAAGTGCATCACGAGTTAGCTGTTGCAGGTAATAATCGTATTTACGTGCTTATACTTAATGGCTTTAAAGGGTTTTATTCAAAAATAGGTTGTCATTACTTTTCAGATCCGGGAACGCGTGAGTTGGCTCGCCAGTTTTATAAAGATTTAACTAAATTGGCCGAAAACAGAGAACACGACGGCGCGATTATGATGATGCGTAAATATGGTCATCAAACCGGTGAAATTTGGCAACAAATTCGCGGCGATATGCCCAGCGACATAATGGATTAAACCTATTTTAAAAGCCTGCATTTGCAGGTTTTTTTGTGTCTTCATTTTAATTATATCTACTTATTATTAATAATTTATAACCAAGAAGCTGATGTAATAAAATATAATAACTCCTATCACTTTTTAGTGTTCGGTATTATCTATGGGATGAATCGTTAAATACGATTGTCATTTCGCATCAGTTCTCTCTAGAATGATAATAATTATATGTGCGCTATTGGTTTTTAAATTTTAGAGCCCATATAACTATCAGCATTGCATAAGCAATTGACAACAAACTCAAAATATTTGGAGAATAAAATGGGTGTATTAGTAGGCCGCCAGGCACCAGACTTTACCGCTGCAGCAGTTCTTGGTAACGGTGAAATTGTAGATAGCTATAACCTTCATGAAAAAATTAAAGGTAAAAAAGCAGTTATTTTCTTTTACCCACTAGATTTCACGTTTGTATGTCCTTCTGAACTTATTGCATTTGATAAGCGTTATGAAGAATTCCAAAAACGTGGCGTTGAAGTAATTGGTGTTTCTATCGATTCACAATTCTCACACAACGCATGGCGTAACACTGCTGTTGCAGATGGCGGTATCGGTAAAGTTAAATATGCACTAGTTGCAGATATTAAACATGAAATTTGTAAAGCATACGACGTTGAGCATCCTGAAGCGGGTGTTGCGTTTCGTGGTTCTTTCCTAATTGATGAAGAAGGCAATGTACGTCACCAAGTAGTGAACGACTTACCACTAGGTCGTAACATTGATGAAATGCTACGTATGGTTGACGCACTAGCGTTCCACACTGAGCACGGTGAAGTATGTCCTGCTGGTTGGACTGAAGGTAAAAAAGGTATGGATGCAAGCCCTGAAGGCGTTGCTAAGTTCCTATCTGAAAACGAAGGCGATCTATAATTTAGCTCTCGTTTTAAATAAAAAAACCGCCAATTGGCGGTTTTTTTGTTGCTTCTAATTTAGAACGAGAAGCTTACTTTAGTATAAATATAACGACCGCGTGGGTTATGAACCCCAGACGCATAACCGTAAAGGTCAGAATCGCCATCACCAATTGCAAAAGGAGGCTCTTCGTCAAACAAGTTATTAATACCTAGTGATAATTTAGCTGACTCAGTGATACGGTACGACGTTTGTAAGTCAACCAACACTTGTGAATCAATCATACGTGATGTATTGCTATCAAAATCTAAGTTACCGTCAAAGTCGATATCTGGAGTATCTTCAAACTCACCAACATAACTTAAGTTAACATTAGTATTAAAGTCGCCCACTTCCCAGTTAGTTGAGAAAATCCAACGATGCTCAGGGTAACCATACTCACCAGAGTAATCACGGCCATCTTTTTCAAATTTGTTTTGGTAAGCCCACTCTAAATTGAATTTCAATAAACCTAAATCATCCAATGAATGATTGTAATTTGCTGAAAAGTCGATGCCAGATACTTCTTGTGAAGAGACGTTTTCAAATGTGCTATAGATTTTTTGAATTGAACCTAAGCTTTCACCATTAGTAGGCGGTAAGCGAACACATACAGTACTGTTTTGGTTACCACACTCGGCAGCATAAATTGGACCAAACTCTTCTTGGTCAATTTTATTGTCTTGGGTGATGCTCCACACATCAACACTTAAACCAAACTCTGCGCTAGGGGCCCAAATGAAGCCGACGTTCCAAGATTCAGACTCTTCAGGTTGTAAGTCTGCATTACCAGAGAATTGAATGTTGTAATCAAGTGCCTGACAGTCTAAGCCCGTTTGTTGACAGCGTTGAGTATCAATAAAGAACTGACTTTTTTCTGATGGACCTAGGCCAACTTGTGCTAAAGAGGGCGCTCTAAAGCCTTGTGCCCATGAGCCACGAACCGTGATTTCATCACTAGGTGCCCAGCGAAGTGCAACTTTTGGATTGGTAGTTGTACCAAAGTCACTGTAGTCATCGTGACGTCCAGCAAGTTGCAATTCTAATGTATCTGCTAGTGGAATTGAAAACTCAACATAAGCAGCATATTGATCGCGCGATGCTGCGGCTGATACAGCTTCAGTACCAAAAATTAAACCGCGACGGAACTGATCATCAGGGATATCTGTAACGTCTTCTTCGCGGTACTCAATACCGGCTGCCATCATCACCACATCGTCGCCAAAGCTAAATGCTTCACCGCTAATGTTTGCGTCAAATGAGGTCATATGTGATTCACCTTGACGTACTAAGCTAGTAGTGATTCTGTCGATTACTGCAGGATCGTTATAAGTGCCGCCAAATGGGTTGTAATTACCGGCATCTATTTCTTGTTGTAAAAAGTCGGTACGCACCCAGCCTTGTGAGCGATCGCCAGTTTGCATTGATTTACTACGACCTTTTTGTACCGCTGTCTCCCAGCTCCAGTCGTTAAATTCGCCTCGTAAACCCGCTACAAAACGCATCGTATCTGATTCAATATCCCATTGGCGAGCACCGGCATCAACCGTTCTGTAACGGCCAATATCTATATCTTTACCAAATGGGTTATTAGGATGATTTGCTGGCACAGTAAGCCCTGCATCTTCATCTAGCGGGGTTGGCGCACCCATAGCCACAGAGCTATTGTGTTGTACTGCCATTTCTAAAAATGCGGTAATACCATTATCAAAATTATACTCAAACTGCGAAATAGCCCCAATACGTTCAGATGCTGGTGCAATATAGCCGTATGGGCCGTAATCAAACAAACAGCTGCCACTGGCAGTTGCGCTATCGGCTGGACAAGCAGGGTCAATGGTTTTTACACCATCAACGTAAAAGTAACCAGGAAAGCCACGTGATGAACGAAAGTCCTCACCACCTAAAGCTCTTTGATCTGCAGTGCCTAAACTGCCCATTTCACCTGATGATAAAGAAGTGTTT
This sequence comes from Pseudoalteromonas sp. MIP2626, assembly GCF_013414205.1. NCBI lineage: Bacteria > Pseudomonadati > Pseudomonadota > Gammaproteobacteria > Alteromonadales > Pseudoalteromonadaceae > Pseudoalteromonas > Pseudoalteromonas sp. MIP2626. Next base: position 13,721 of record NZ_JAATTW010000054.1, on the reverse strand, counting down.
TTAAAGTAGTCAATAATAACGGAAGCACTGCTTTTTTCGTTACTTGTACCCCAAACGATGCTGGCTGATGTTTCTTCGTAATTAGGACCGTCAGTGCCACCGTAGCCTAAGTTTACTTCAATACCATCAATATCTTTTTTCAAGATAACGTTAACTACACCCGCAACAGCATCAGAGCCATAAATAGCCGATGCACCATCTTTTAAAATGTCGATACGTTCAATCGCTGAAACAGGAATACTGTTAATATCAACAAATGAGTTAGTAATACCTTCAGCGAATGCACTAATAGCAACACGGCGGCCATTAATAAGTACTAAAGTTGCGTCAGCGCCTAGGCCACGTAAACTTACCGCTGCAGAACCATTTGCAGTAGAGTCTTGGTTATTACCACGGGTAGAGAAAGTACCGCTACCTGCAACAGGCATTCTTTCAAGCAACTGCTGTAGGTTGTCATAACCCATGTTATCAATATCGGCTCTACTGATAGATTGAACCGGAGAAGGGCCTTCCATATCAGAACGTTTAATACGAGAGCCCGTTACTTCAATGCGTTCTACTTTTTTCACTTCATCAGCGGCGTATATTGTTGTTGTAAAGCCAGCTGTTAATGCCAAAGTAGCCCCTGCAATTAAGCTAGGGGTAAATGCAAATTGCTTCATCCTTTAAGTCTTTGTTAGTTTTGTTGAATTTTGTAGCTAAAAAAGCCTTTCATATTAATACCATGTAACAGGGGTGTTAGCAATTGCGCTGTGGTGTGACTTTAGTCTGGGTGTTGCTGGTAAAATAGTCAGTGTGTTTTATTTACTTGGAGATAGAAGTTCGACGTAAAGCGGGGTTTTAATATAAATCTTGCGTTGCAATTAGTGGTAAGAATTAAATAGTTTAGTGAGCACTTATTTTGTAATAATTTATTCTTTTATTTACAGCCACTAAGTTGCAGTATATTTATGCAGTTTGGTTTAAAATTGTGCGTTAAATTATTTTAAAATAAATAAAAAAACGCCTAATAAATTAGGCGTTTTTATTTATGCTTTATGCTTCATTAAGCGTTCTTTTTCACGCGACCAGTCTTTATCTTTACCGTCTTCGCGTTTGTCGTGTAATTTTTTACCTTTTGCTAAATGAAATTCAAGTTTCACCCAGCAATTCTTCCAATACATAGCAGTAGCGATTAATGAATAGCCATCGCGTTCAGTCGCGCCTACTAAGCGATCTAGCTCGCGTCTGCTTAATAGTAACTTACGATAACGTAAAGGATCACAAATTACATGGGTAGATGCACTGTTAAGAGGCTGAATTTGGGCGCCTAATAAAAATGCTTCACCGTTTTTAAGATGGATATAAGTTTCAGTGATGTTAACTTTGCCAGCTCGGATGCTTTTTACTTCCCAGCCTTGGAGCTCTACACCCGCTTCAAACTTATCGTGTAAAAAATACTCATGTCGCGCTTTTTTGTTAAGCGCGATGGTATTGCTTGTCGATTTTGATGATTTATTCTTAGCCATAGTGCCCTATATTATACGTAATACGAGATGTTTTACATCGATTTTTTAATAATGCATTTAAAAGCTTAGTAATTAATTTAAGCAGCGTGAAAGTTTGGGGAAACGCGTAAAGCTTGCTAAAATTCCACCACACAGTTGGGAGTGAGTATGCCACAAATAAAAAAAAGTGCGCTGGTTATGTACAGCACTAAAGAGATGTTTGACCTTATTAATGATGTAGAAGCCTATCCTCAGTTTTTACCTAATTGCTCAGACTCAAAAATTATTAAGCAACACAATAATAGCATGACCGCGAGTTTAGAAATATCAAAAGCAGGTATAAAAAAGTGGTTTACCACAGAAAATACCTTTGTTGATGAGCAAACCGTGGTATTAAATCTTGTAGATGGTCCGTTTAAAATGTTGCAGGGGCGTTGGCACTTTCAACAACTTGACGCAAATGCTTGCAAAGTAGAGTTACAATTAGACTTTGAGTTTTCGAGTAAGTTGATTGAGTTAGCGTTTGGTAAAATATTTAATGATGTTGCAAAAAATATGGTGAGTGCGTTTACTCAGCGCGCGAAACAGGTTTATGGAGCGAGAGTATGATTGATGTTGAAGTTGTATTTGCACTACCCGAAACAGCAACAAGCTTAACAATAGAAGTTGTTAAGGGAACAACGGTAGAACAAGCTGTTATTCAATCAGGAATTATCGAAAAACACCCAGAAATAGATGCTACAGCACTAACACTCGGTGTTTGGAATAGAACTGTAAAGCCTAATCAAGAGCTAAAAGAGGGGGATAGAATTGAAATTTATCGTCCTTTAATTGCCGATCCTAAAGATGCGCGTAGAAAACGAGCTGAAAAAGCGAAAGAAGAAGGGCGAGCAAATAAAGTAACCGGTGGCCGTCCTATAGAGCGATAGCATAAGGTTTTAGCTATTATAAAGGTGAGCTTAACTCACCTTTATAATTTTATAAGCGAGGGTGCTTATTGTTCGAGTGGAGTAGTAAAGTTTTCTGGCTGTTCGTAATCACCTGAAATAGAAGCAAGCTTTTCATTTTCAAAGTTAATAACCAGTGATTTGTACTGCTCGTTACTACGGCCTTTATTAAAGCTATATACATAACGCCAAGTGTTATTATCAAATGCATTTTCGGCGATAGGCTTGCCTAATACATAAACAACTTGCTCACGAGTCATGTTTACACGCAGTTTATCAACATCAGATTGTTCTAAAAAGTTACCTTGAGGGATGTTGATTCTGTATACCCAGCTAGAACACCCAGCTGCTGAACTAAGCGTTAAAGCAACGATAAGCCAAAGAGAAAAAGTTTTTAACGACTGCATTGTTAGTTGTGATCCTTATTTTTTATAATCTGCATGATACCGATTAGTCACTGAAGGTAAAACCCTTTTAAGCAATTGTTTTTTGTTAAGGGCATTAAGTTAAGGTAGCGATTTGACCACTGATAATCAAAAAAGTTTAAAATGCAGTGATCAGAGCTGCTTAAAAAAGCCATCTATCTGGTATTTGTATATAGTACAAACCCGCTACGGCCATTGGTATACGGGTATAACGACCAATGTTGAGCAACGTCTTGCTACGCACCAAGCGGGTAATGGTGCAAAAAACCTTAAAGGTAAAGGCCCACTTTTACTTATTCATCAGCACAGTGTTGGCAATAAAAGTGCAGCAAGTAAATTAGAATACCAAGTGAAAAAATTATCTAGGGCTAAAAAAGAAGCCTATGTAGCATCATTTAAGACGGGCTAAGTGGGAGTGGTGTTTTAGCAAGCTGGTTAATAAAGGCTTCTATTAATAGCACTGCATCAGTAAAAAGTTTGCTGTTAATATTCTCAGCGGTGTCATTACTTGTATGATGGGCACTGTCGTAGCCCATGCCAAAGTAAACATAAGGGATTTTTTGTCTTGCAAACGAATAGTGATCGCTCGCTTTATGCCAGTTTATATTTTTAGATTTTATATATCTGCTCATTTGCGCTGCGGAGTAAACCGGTTTTAAATTTACATTATTATTTTCAACGGCTAAAAACACACTATTTAAGGTATTTTTTAACGATCTAGAGGTTAATACATATAAGTTGCTACGACGTTTTTTAACCCCTAGCATGTCTAAATTTATGTTCATAATAACGCTATTTGGTAGCAGTGTTTTGGCAAAATATTTACTGCCATGTAAGCCGTTTTCCTCTGCATCTGTGGCTACAAAGGTAAGAGAAAAAGGCAGTGGCTTATCATTAAATACGCTTGCTAAATAAATTAAAGCAGCAACACCGGTGGCATTATCATTTGCTCCAGGATGCAGTTTTCCGCCACGTTTACCTAAATGGTCATAGTGTGCGGTAATAATAATACGAGTGGCTTTTTGTAATGGGTCGCTTGCCTGTGTTACTGCCTCTAGAGCACCTATGTTGGAACTAATAATATTAATACCACACGCTTGGCTAAATAGGCCCGATTTATAGCAAAATGGCTGCTCGACCACGTTATTATTAACTTGGCTTAATCTGTGTTTTATATAGCTTCTTGTAAGCTCTGCGCTTTGAGAACCTGTTTTTCTACCTGCAAGTTGCTGGTCTGCTAAGTAATATAAATCATCAATAAGTAGCTGCTGCGCCGTTTTACTATTAACAAAAGGGCTTAAAAGCAGAAAAATAATAACGACAGTTAATTGTTTAATGGGCACCTACCTTTGCGGTTAATGATTGCAGCGCTTTTAACTTTGCGTCATAACGTTTTTTGTCATGTAAAAAATCAGCATTTTTTCCGGCTTTACGCAAATGGTACTTTGCTTGCTTTGTATCGCCCCACTGAAAGTAAACTCGCGCCAAGCCAAAATGACTTTCGTGAAGTGTGGGGGATAATGTATAGGCCTTTTTAAAGTGTTTGAGTGCTTTAGCGTAATATTTATGTACGTACTCGGTATTACCAAGTGATATATGGTAATAAGGATTACTTTGGCGCTGTTTATCAAGCTGATTAAGTATTTGAGTTCCTTGCATCTCTCGCTCTGTAAGTAAGTACAACATAGCAAGATTACCTTGTGCTGTGTTGTTGTTTTTATCAAGATGAAGGGCGTAATTATAAGCTTGCTCGGCTTCATTTAAATAGTTAAATTGCTTAAATAAAACACCTAAGTTCCCCCATGCAACGCTAAAATTAGGTGCTACCTTGGTTGCTGCATTAAAGTAGCTATAGGCTAATTCATATTGTTTATTTATTAGCGCAGTAGCACCTTTATTATTATAAAACATAGCGGTAACAGTATTTTTTGATAATCGTGTTGTTTTAAAGCGTGCTTGTCGGCTGTTAGAGTCAAAGTCGATAATTAAGCGCTGATCTCGTTGGTAAAATAAAGTGCCAGCATCTTTTATTAGAGGTTGGCTATTAAGGCTTAAATTTATGTGTCCGGTTAATAAATTAACGCCTTGATCAAGTGCCCAATATTCAGGGATATGTACTTTTTGAAATTGCGCTTTTAAGCCTAAGTGCTCCGCTAAGCTATACGCTAATATAGATAATGACAAACAGTTAGCGTTTAGATTTTGATAGCTTTGTGCAGCGGTTAAAGTGGCAGATGAGCGATAGGCAAGTGAGTCATCACCATTTTTTAATAAAAAGCTAAATATGCCTTGTGCAATATGTTGGGCTGAATTTTGACTGTTTAAATGAGAATCTAATTGCCGCGTTAAGCTGGTATCTAATTTAAATATTTCTGCTGGAGTTTCGATCTGTTGTAGCTTAAAGTTTGCTGGCTCAATGAGTTGCGGCAGCGCTAACTTTGGCGGTGAGCTACACGCACACAAAAAAAGTATAAAGCTAAATGATAAATAATATTTAAGTTGAGTGGCTTTCATATAACACCTCTAAGCAAAACTACTTACCAGTTAAGTGTAGTTGTAATTTTACTCAGAGGTATAATTTAAATGTTATAAAAAATGAGTTAGCGATTTGCCTCAAAAGTGGCAACAAGTGACGCAAGCGTTTGTGCGCTATTTGCTAAATCGCGAATAGCCTGCTCAGTATTTAATTGCTCATTCATCGACTTGTCGCTAATTTCACTAATTTGCTCAATATTACGTCCTACATCGGCTACTACATTACTTTGCTGCTCTGTTGCTGTTGCGATTAAGGTTGCCATATCATTAATTTGATTTGCTGTTTCAGTAATTGTATCAAGCAGCTCAACTGAGTTTTGCATTGCCCCTACACTTTGTTGAGCTTTACTTTTGGACTGACTAATATCGGTAACAACATCATTCGATATTTGGGTTAATTCTTCAATCATCGACTGAATTTCAGTGGTTGATTGTGAGGTACGATTAGCCAGCGCTCGCACTTCATCGGCAACAACAGCAAAACCGCGACCGTGCTCACCCGCACGCGCAGATTCAATAGCAGCATTAAGCGCAAGTAAGTTTGTTTGCTCAGAAATACCTCTAATAGAGTCAACAATACTAGCAATATCAAGCGTTTTTTTAGAAAGTAAGGTTACTTGCTCTGTAATGCCATCTATGTCGCTAGCAAGAGCTGCAATAGTCGTTTGGCTTTGCAGTACCTGTTGATGGCTTTTACTGGTGTTTTCACGGCTACTATTGGTTAACTTCGCCGTGTTGGCGGCACTTTGTGCTATTTCTTGTACTGTTGCGCCCATTTCGTTAATGGCGGCAGCAACCGATATTGTTTGCTCTTTTTGCTGATCAATTGCTTGTGAGTTATGTTTTGCTTGCGCAAACACGTGGTCAGAGCTTTGGCGGATCCCATGGCTTTCATGGGCAACTTGTTTAATTGCTGTGTCTATTTTTTCGATGAATTGATTAAAACCATCGGTTAAATTATTTAGCTCAGGTTGCGCAGAGTAAGGCAGTCTATATGCTAAATTAGCATCGCCTGTGCCTAAACGAGAGAATAGCTCGGCTATTTTCGACAGTGGCGACGACAATGAGCGAGCAAGCAAATAACTAATACAGCTCGCTATAAGGGCGATAATTATAGTGAAGGTTAAAATTTGCCATTCTAATTTACTCACACTCGAAAACACTTCGCTTTTAGGTACTTGGGCTACAACAAAAAGGTCAGTATTTTTTATTGGTGTTGCAGCAACCAGGGTGTCTTCACCGGCTAAGTTAATTTCTGCCAATGAAAAGCCATTACTATTTAATAATTTATTATGTATATTTTCGCCGTACAGGGCATCTATATTTACTTTAGCCACTTTATTGGCGTCTTTGTGTAACTGGATCAAGCCATTTTTATTGGCAAGAAAAACAAATCCAGATTGCTCAATCTTAAATTGCTGCAGTAGCTTTTGCATATCGGTAATGCTTTTAGCAAGCCCTGCCAAACCTAAACCATTGGGTTGCTGATGGTTAATAAACATTTTTACATCGTTAGCAGATTCTTGATAAATACTGATGTCATAAGGGCGCTTTGACTGTTTAAATGCGAAAAACCAGCCATCTGCGGCATCGTTTTTTAATACGCGTAAAAAGCCATTTTGGTTCCAGTATTGTGCGGTGTCTCTATTTGCCCATGATGCAGTAGCAAGATCGTACTGCTGTACTAATCTATTTAACTCATTAAGAAGTTGAGAGTCGTCCTCGGTGGCTGAATTTGCCCAATCAATCAGAAATACATTTGAAGAAAGTTGTTCTGCGGCGCCTAAAAGCTCGTTTATTTCGCCACCAATATGGTTACTAATAGTTTGTAACTTGCTTGGAAGTTCAGACTCTATCATGCGCTTTTCGATGATATCCTCTGCGTTATGTAACGATGTTAAGCCTATGAGCGCGGCAACACAGATTGCTATAACACTGCCTAAAGCGGTGATTTTTTGAGTAATAGAAAGGTTTTGTATCATCATAAGGGTAATTTTGTTTACAACTGAACCAAGTAGGTGATTATTTTAACACATTATATATTTTGAGCGAGTGATGAATAGCGCGCCATACAGGTACGAAAAAGCCCACCGCAAAAGCAGGTGGGCTTGGTTTCTAACAAGTGAAACTTAGATTAACTTGGGATTAAACTATTTTTTTCATTGCTGACATGTAACCGCGTAATGTAGCGCCTACTTTTTCAACAGGGTGTTCACGTAATGCTGTATTAATTTGAATTAGCGTTTGGTTGTCTACTTGATTACTATGCTCACCTAAGCCTTTACCAATTACGTCGGTGTCAATTTTTTGCATAAAGTCTTGTAGTAAAGGTAAACATGCGTGGTTATATAAATAACAACCATATTCAGCCGTGTCCGAAATTGTACGGTTCATTTCAAATAACTTTTTACGCGCAATGGTATTAGCAATCAGTGGCGTTTCATGTAATGACTCATAATAAGCCGACTCTGCAATAATGCCTGCGGCAGTCATGGTTTCAAATGCAAGCTCTACGCCTGCTTTAACCATAGCGACCATTAAAATACCGTTATCAAAAAATTCTTGCTCAGCAATTTCAACATTGCCCGCTGGGGTTTTTTCAAAGTGAGTTTCGGCTGTTTCTGCGCGCCATTTAAGTAAGTTTGCATCATCATTATTCCAGTCTTCCATCATGGTACGTGAAAAAGTACCATCGATGATGTCATCTTGATGTTTGTTATATAGTGGGCGCATAATTTGTTTTAGTTCTTCGCTTAATTCAAACGCTTTTACTTTAGCTGGGTTTGAAAGACGGTCAAGCATATTGGTTACGCCACCGTATTTAAGCGCTTCAGTAATTACTTCCCAGCCGTATTGAATTAGTTTTGAGGCGTAACCTGCATCAATGCCTTTTTCAATCATTTTATCAAAACATAAAATAGAACCGGTTTGTAACATGCCACATAAAATGGTTTGCTCGCCCATTAAATCTGATTTTACTTCAGCAATAAATGACGACTTAAGTACGCCGGCTCTGTGGCCGCCAGTACCTGCGGCATAGGCTTTAGCTTGAGCTAAACCATGGCCTTGTGGGTCGTTTTCAGGGTGTACAGCAATTAGAGTTGGTACGCCAAAACCACGCTTGTATTCTTCACGCACTTCAGAGCCTGGGCATTTAGGTGCTACCATAATAACGGTAATGTCGTCGCGTACTTGCATACCTTCTTCAACAATATTAAAGCCATGAGAGTAGGCAAGGGTTGAGCCTTGTTTCATTAGTGGCATAATTGCGTTTACCACTGAAGTATGTTGTTTATCAGGCGTTAAATTTAATACTACGTCGGCAGTTGGAATTAGTTCTTGGTAAGTGCCTACAGTAAAGCCATTTTCAGACGCGTTTAAAAATGATTGACGACGTTCACTAATGGCCGAGTCACGCAGCGTATACGACACATCTAAACCAGAATCACGTAAGTTTAAGCCTTGGTTTAAGCCTTGTGCGCCACAGCCTACAATAACCAGTTTTTTACCTTTAAGAGCATCAACGCCGTCAGTAAACTCGTCTGCGTTCATAAATTCACATTGGGCTAATTGCGCCAATTGTTCGCGTAAGGGTAAGGTATTAAAATAATTCGCCATGTTAGTGTCCTATTGATTCAGTTTGTTAGATGCATTGCTATTGCTTTGCTTAACTCAACCATATGAAAAATCTTTTCTTGCGTAAACTGATATATTTGCATTAGAGTGTTTCATAATATGAAACACTGGGTTGATTATGGATCACAAGCATTTAAATTACTTTTTAGCGTTGGCAAAAACATTGCACTTTTCGCGTGCCAGTGAACTTTGTCATATTAGTGCGCCGACATTGAGCCGTAATATTAAGCAGCTTGAAAGCGAAGTGGGGGTAATGCTATTTTTACGTGATAACCGCAGTGTAAAACTAACCCGCGAAGGGCTGGCATTTATTGACTACGCCACATCCACATTGGCTAATTGGCAGCGCTTTAAAGCGAACCTAAAAGAGCCACAGCAGTATATTTATGGCAACGTGAGTATTTATTGTTCAGTAACCGCGTCGTACAGTTTTTTACATCATATTTTAGAGCAGTTACGCGCTCAACATCAGCATATAGAAATTACCCTAAATACCGGCGATCCTGCGCTGGCAATAAACCGTGTTTTAGATGGCCACGAATCTATGGCTATTGCTGCTAAGCCAAATAAGTTACCTGCACAAATTGCCTTTGTTGATATTGGCTATTCACCGCTGGTATTTATTGCGCCTAAAATTGCGTGCTCAATTACGCAAAAGCTTGCTAGTAATACACCTAGTATAGATTGGTCAGAGCTTGAGTTTATTGTGCCAGAGCAAGGGTTTGCTAGGCAACGCTTGGAGCAATGGTGGCGAAAAAATAATATTCAGGGAAAAATTTATGCACAAGTAGCAGGGCACGAAGCGATGGTATCTATGGTGAGCCTTGGCTTTGGTATAGCAATGATCCCTAAAATAGTTTTAGATAACAGTCCACTACAAGACAAAGTACACGTTTTACAAACAAATACACATGCACCTAAAGGTATTGATATTGGCTTGGCAGTATTACATAAGGAATTAAACGACCCGGCTATAAGTGCCTTGTGGAATATAGCGCAAAATATGGGTGAAAAAATAATTTAATGCAATACACTTACTAAGGTTGCTCTTAGTATAAAAGCCCAGATAGCGTAAGCCTTTAATCTACCGCTCCTCTATTGCCTATCAATAGAGCTGTTAGGCTAAGTATATAAGCCGCAAAGTAATCATAATTGTATAAAAGTTGTTAATGATTGTAACTGCCTAGAGCTTGTTCTCAATGACCTTGCTACTATGGATAAATGGCCTTTTTATATATGTACGATGAACACAATGCGGTTTTATTTTATAATAATATTATTAATCTCTCTTTCGTTTAATGCTCAGGTATTAGCGCAAAGTGACGAGCCTGTAGATGCACATATATCTACAGAGCAACTGCATTTAAGTATGAGTATAGGGGCGGGAGTAATAACTAATCCATTATATGGTGCAGATAATATTCCGTTGGTGATCATTCCTCAAATAGCCTTTTATGGCCAACAGTGGTTTTTTGATAATGGCCGAGTTGGCTACTCGTTTAAACAAACGCAACAGCATAACTTAAGCCTAGTAACAGAATTAAACCCTGAGTCGCGTTTTTTTATTGATTGGCACCCGCAAAATATATTTGCGCTAAAAAGTGCTAGTTCAAATAATCAATTTACCCAGTTAGAAACAGATACCTCGCCTCAACAAATAAATATTAATAATATTAGTAAGCGCAAGCTCGTTTTAGATGCAGGTATTAGTTACTCCTTTGTAGCTGAGCAGCAGATGTTATCCGTGCAAGCATTGCACGATGTAAACTCAGCTTATAATGGTTGGCGAGCTGCAATACAATGGCAGTATCATGGGCAAGTAGGTAATTTGCAATTAAAGCCCACTGTGGGAGTTAATTATAAGTCTGCGCAATTAAACGACTATTATTACGGTTTAAACATTGATGAAACACTGTTAGGTAAAATAGTAGTTGGTAGTAGTTGGCAACCTTATGCTAAAATCGATGCCCGCTGGCTCCTTAGCAAGGCCAACGCTCTTCGTTTTCATTTAGCATATTATGACTATTCGGCTATGGATAGTAGCCCGCTGTTTGAACGTCATTATTCAACGACTGCCTTTATAGGATTTGAACATACTTTTTAATATGAAGTATTTAATCTTTTTTGTGTTTATTTCTTCACTACTTAGTGGCGTTAGCGTGGCGCAAACAATTCTTGATGTATCTCCCAAAGTTTGTGTTGTCTCTGAACAGCATGATTTTTGCGATCTCAATTTGCAGTTTAAATGGCAGCAGTTAGCGGTTAAAGATGTGTGTTTGTATCAACAAAATACGCAAATACGATGCTGGCAACAGCAAGGTTCTGGTCAGTTTAGCTATAAAGCGCGTGTTCAGGTGGAGACCATATACTCCCTGATCAATCCTCACACCGGTGACTCACTTGCGAGCGTACTCGTTGAAGTACAAAGTGCCCATACTAAAAAACAGTATCGGCTGCGTTCACCGTGGAGCTTTTTTTAATTTAGGAGTAGTAAATGCCAAAAATATTACTTGTTGAAGATGATCTTGGTTTACAGCAATTAACCAAAGATTACCTCGAACATAATGGCTTAGAAGTCGACGTACTAGATCGTGGTGATGAAGTGTTTACTTACCTTGAAAGTAATCCCGTCGACCTGATTATTTTAGATGTAATGCTGCCAGGTAAAGATGGCTTTAGTGTTTGCAGACAAGTACGTGATAAATACACCACTCCTATTTTAATGTTAACGGCCAAAGGTGAAGACTTTGATCAGGTAATAGGGCTAGAGCTTGGCGCTGATGACTATGTTATTAAACCGGCTGAGCCACGTGTATTATTAGCAAGAATTAGCGCATTATTACGCCGTGGGCAACCTAACTTAAAAGCCACCGAAGAGCTGCAGTTTGGCGACTTATTTATTGATAAAACCAGCCGTATTGTTAAGTTATCGGGCGCAGAAATAGTCCTAACCTCACATGAATTTGAATTACTTTGGCTACTAGCATCAAATGCCGGAGAAGTATTGAGCCGCGAACATGTGCACCAACATATGATAGGGCGACAATACGATGGCCTAGATCGCACCGTAGATGTACGCGTTTCAAGAATTCGCAAAAAACTGGGCGATAACAGCGACAAACCTTATCGGATTAAAACTGTTTGGGGGCAAGGCTATTTATTTGTTTCTGACGCGTGGGATATGTAATTAATGCTTAGTGTTAAGCTGCGTTAATGGGCAAGCTGTTTATAAGCCTGTATGTGTATATTATTGTCTCGTTATTTATTGTCAGCGGGGTAATTGAACAGCTTTGGCCATATGAAGAATCGCAGCAGCAGGTGCTACTCGACGATGAGTTTGGCCAGTCTTTGTGGTTATTATCACAAACCCCTAATGGGCTTACAAAGCTAAAAAACCATTTTTCTAGTCAAGTGATTGCTCAGCGCGATTTAATATTACCCGCCGAGCAACAAGCTCAGCTATTAAAAAATCACTACCTTTATTTATATGATAAACAACAGCGCATAGTTTGGTATGTTCAACTTAACGCCACACAACTATTACAGGTTGGCCCTATAGGGGGGGCAGCCAAGCCCGTTGCCTCTGTTTTACCCTACTTATTGCTGTTATTAATTGTAGGCATTCCTGTTGGTTTGTGGAGTTTTTTACTGTGGCGAGACTTTGCTAAGCTGCGTAATGCATGCGAGGCCGTAGGTGGCTCACAGGACTTTCAATTAACAGATAGCTCTAAATCATTTTTTTTACCTATAACGGGCACCTTGCAAGTGATGCAGCAGCGAATTGAGTTTTTATTAACCGCGCAGCAAGAGCTTACCTCATCGGTATCGCATGAATTTAGAACGCCACTGGCGCGGTTAAAATTTGCCATTGCAATGCTTCAAGACCGAATGCTCGATGATAAAGCCGAAAAATACTTAGCTAATATGCAAGTCGATATAAATGAACTTGAGGCACTGGTTTCTGAAATGCTTGAGTATGCACGTTTAGATTCACAGCAACCGAGTTTACAGCTGATCAATTGTAATTTAGTGGCAGTGGTTAAAACGGTGGTTGAAAAACTCAGTTTTGATACGCGAATAAAATTAAGCACTACATTACCCAGTGAACTGATTTACCGCTGCGACAGTCACTTTATGGCGAGAATAATGCAAAACTTGGTAGGTAATGCTTTAAAGCATGCCAATAATAGTGTGCAAATAACCTTATTAGCGCAAGCTAATAATATAGTTTTTATTGTTGAAGATGATGGCAGTGGTATTGCTGAAGTTGAGCGTGAAAACGTATTTAAGCCATTTACTCGATTGGATAAAAGTAGAGATAAAAAAACCGGTGGGTTTGGCTTAGGATTGGCTATTGTCAGTAAAATTATTTCTTGGCATCAAGGTCAGTGTACAATTGAAGATTCAAGCTTAGGCGGAGCTAAATTTATTGTCAGCTTACCGATTAATAAATAGCAGTTTTTAATACATAAATAAAAAGTACATAAATAAAAAGTACGCAGATAAAAAACACTCAATAAAAAAGCGCCCTTGTTAACAAGGGCGCTTTTTTGTTTGCCCAGCGAAGCTGGCAAACCCGATAGGCTGAAAGATGCCTTATTACCCTGACTAAGGGGAAGATAATCTGAATGGCAAGGGCGTCACTGGCCAACGGTGGGGTCTGAAGGAAGCCATAAGAAGTTAGAGGTACA
>NZ_JAATTW010000053.1:0-22606 GCF_013414205.1 Pseudoalteromonas sp. MIP2626 | reverse complement strand
AATAGGCCACAACTTCTGTTGTAGCCTATTATGAAGCCTCTGAAAGATCGTTCAATTAGCTTAAACGATCTGCATTAGCTTTTATGCAGGCTTTTTTATGCCTATACAAAAGTAGCTTTATATTGCATAAAAAACCCTCTCCCTAGCTATACTTATCTTAATATAAAACTTAATATCAAAGAGCAATTACTATTAATAAGGAAAGGTAGTGCTGTCGCGTTTATATAATTTTATGCCGGGTTTAAATACTTTACTTCATTATGAACGACAATGGTTTGCTGATGATTTAAGAGCGGCATTATCGGTTGCCGCCGTAGCGCTACCCGTTGCTATTGCTTATGCACAGTTAACCGGCGTTAATGCTGCAGTAGGGCTGTATTCTTGCATACTACCTATGATGCTATATGCGCTTTTTGGCACCTCAAAACAATTAATAGTTGGCCCCGATGCCGCAACCTGTGCGGTTATAGCTGCAGTAGTAACCCCGCTTGCCGCAGGCGACAGCTTTAAACATTGGCAACTTGTTGTCACCATGACCGCTATGACTGGATTTTGGTGTTTTATAGCCAGTAAATTTAAATTAGGCGTATTAGCAGACTTTTTATCTAAACCTATTTTAATGGGTTTATTAAACGGCGTAGCCATTACTATTATTGTGGGTCAATTTTCTAAAGTATTTGGTTTTACCTTTGATGAAAGATACCTACTTGAACGCCTAGGTGGTGTACCTACTTATTTATCACAAACCCATATTCCCACTTTATTAATGGCCTTATTTACTGTGGTTATTTACTTTGTTATGAAGCGACTAAAGCCTACGTGGCCGGCATCAATGTTTGCTATTACCTTGGGCGCAATATCAGTGTGGCTTTTTAATTTAGAGCAATTTAATATTAAAACCATAGGCACAGTAACCGGTGGGCTGCCGGTATTTAACACCCCTGTATTTGATATTGGTATTATTCGTGAACTAGTTGTACCGGCACTTAACTTAGCCATAGTGAGCTTTGTAAGTATGATGCTAACAGCGCGTAGTTTTGCCGCAAAAAATGGCTACGACATAGATGCCGATAAAGAATTTAGAGCCCTAGGTATTGCCAATTTCGCCTCTGCGTTGTCGCAAGGCTTTGCCGTAAGTGGCGCCGACTCTCGCACCGCGGTTAACGACGCTAATGGCGGTAAAACGCAATTAGTGTCGATTATAGCCGCCACTATTATTGCTATAATTGCTATTTTTTTAACCGCCCCGCTAGAGTTTATACCTAGTGCAGCACTCGGTGTGGTACTTATTATTGCCTCTGTGCATTTGTTAGATTTAAAAGCGGTATGGCAACTAAAGTTTAAAGATAAACAGGCCTTTTACCTTGCCTTAGCCACCTTGTTTGCAGTGCTGTTTATTGGTGTTATTCCGGGGATTACACTTGCTGTATTACTGGGTTTGTTTCAATTTATTCGCACCGTAATGCGCCCTACCGACAACATATTAGGCGTAGATATAAAAGGCGTGGTAAGAAGCTTAGACGCCACCGATAAGGCCAAATCCGTGCAAGGGGTGTTTATTTACCGCTTTAATTCGCCATTAACTTACTTTAATGCCAGTTACTTTAAACGCAGGTTACTTGAGCAATACGCAAAACAAAAAGACGACACCCAATGCGTTATTATTGATGCCGTACCTTGCTTTACCCATTTAGATTTAAGCGTTATGGCCATGCTTGCCGATTTAAACGTTATATTTAAAAAGCGCGGCATTAGCCTTGAGCTAGCCGGCAGAAAACGCCAGCTATTATCCTGGTTTGAAATTGCCGGAATGGTATCGGGTAAAAATGGTATTTATGTTCACTCCGATCTCTATGTTGCGCTACAAAAAAATAGCGTAAGCCAGCCTACCGACGAAGTCGCCTTATTTGAAGCTCATACCAATGAGGCAAAACCCGAGCCGCTATAAACACAAAAAGGCTTACAACACATAGTTGTAAGCCTTTTTATACTAAAAACTTAGTAACTTAAATTACTGTGAATGAACCATTTGTTCAAACTTCATGCCGGTTAATTTAGTAATTACTTTAATCACATAAAAGAAAATACCAATCATTGCCAACATAGACGGAATAGCAATTATAGGGTAACTGAGCAAGGTCATTTCGCCAAGTTGCTCGTTAAACTCAACCGTACCCGCAGGGCTGGTCACTATCCACTTAGCAAGTACGTAATTCATGGTTGATGAAAAAGCAAAAGTAAGCGCTAAAATATAATTAGCCTTGGTAATTTGCTGTTTAAAACGCTGGGTATTACCGCGCGCATCTAACGTATCGTAAATTACATCTAACTTAAATAAAATCGAGTTTAACAGCACTTTTGCCAGTAATGGCTTACCAAAAAAGCCCGACATTAAAACAGTAAGGCCAATAATACCCGGTATAGCCGCTTCTTTTATTGCCAACCATTCTACATTAAGCTCAAACAGCGCTATACCACCCGTTAATAAAGTACTTAAAAAACCTAATAATGAAATAAAATTTAACGAGCGTGCTTTAATAAAATCATAAATACCGTAACCCACAGGAAATATAAGCGCGACAATTAACCCTACAACAGTTCCTAAATACTCAGGCCCCGAAAACTTCATTAAAATAATTGAAGGCACTATAATATTAAAAACGACCTCAAATAATGGATTGTTTTTTTTACCTTTACTGTTACTTTGACCACTGGTTGTCATTCGTTACTTCCATTAATATATTATTGCTAAGACGAAAAGAGCACCTCTTCGCTACTGCCAAAGGCTATAATACTCGCAATACCTTCGCCATTCTAGCTTGTCGTTTTTGTATTGATTAAAAAGCTGAAAGAGAGCTATTATTTTTTGTGTATAAGTACACAAACAGCCCACTTATTAGGCCGGCAAACTCATATCAATACCAGGTAAAGCCACCATCTGATCGCTAATAAGGCGGCGAATGTCACGAATTATTGGCTGCTCGTTTTCAACTACTTGCTGCGATATAGCCACATAACCATGCCACGAAACATTATAACCATGAGCAATGCGCGCCACTTCTTGTGGTTGAAATCCTTTTAATAACGGCTCTGGCACATAACCCCAACCTAGCTTGTCGCGTATTGCATCTCTAATTAACTCAAAGCTACTTAACGCAATATCGTAACGCTCAGATACATTAGTTTGAATGTCACTTTGGCTTAAATCTAAATAAGCAATTTGCGGCACACTGGCTAAGTCTTCATTACTTACATAGCGCATTTGCGTTAACGGATGATCTTTGGCAATAACCATATGCAATGCCACCCAGCCCAAAACCTGTAAAGGTAGCTGAGTATTTGCATACAAGCTCTGATCCAAACAGCAAGCTAAGTCCATAAAGCCCTCTTCAACCATTTGTTGCAACGCATTTGCACTGGCATAGTGCATTTCTAACGATATACCTGGGTAGCGCTTGCGAATACTGCGAATAATTTCGCGCCAAAAGGCTTCGGGTAAAGCATCATCACGGCCAATAACTAAGCGGTGTGGCAGTTGCTCGTCATCGTGCAGGCAGCGGTGCTTAATACTCTCAGCAAGGTTAATTAAGCGAATGCTATCGTCAATTATTTTTTCACCCGCGGGGGCTAATTGCATACTATTACCAGTGCGAATAAATAGCGCAGTACCCAACTGATCCTCTAGCGTCGATAGCGCCATACTCATAGTGCTACGATTAACCGACAAGCGCGCTGCCGCCTTAGCAATAGAGCCGGTTTGTGCAATCATCACAAAGTACTGTAACGACTCTAATTTCATCAAGCCCCCTTAGTGTCAATTATTTTGACTCTGAGCAATTATAGTATAAAAATAATAAGCAGTATTATACGCACAATGTTTTAGTATTAAGAGCAGGAAAAATGCATTGGATATATTTAATAATAGCTGTAACTCTTGAGGTTATAGGTACAACAGTAATGAAGTGGCTGGTAAACGAAGACCAGTTACTATTAGGTAGCTTATTTGTAACTTTAATGGTTGGCTTAGCTTATCTTGCTCTTAGCCAAGCCACCAGCAAAATTCCTATCGCACTTGCTAACGCCTTCTGGGAAGGTTTGGGGATGATATTAATTGCATCTGTGTCATTTGTATTTTTAGGCGAAGCTATTTCTATTGGCCAAATGTTTGCGCTTTTATTAGCTATTATCGGCATTGTTATAATTAACAGCGGCCACGCTATGCAAGAGCAAAAACAATGACAGTATATTGGCTTTATATTCTTGGCTCAGTAATTTTTGACATTGCCGCCAACGTATTTTTAGAAATGTCGCACGGATTTAAACATAAACGCTTTGGCATACTTGCCATTGTTTTTATTATGGCCGCGTTTGCCTTACTCACCCTCGCTGTGCAAGGCATCCCACTGTTTATTGCCTACGCCACGTGGGGAGCTCTTTCAATTAGCGGTACTGCGCTGGCAACTTGGTTGTTGTTTGGTCATAAATTAAACTGGGTTGTTTGTTTTGGTTTAGCAGTACTTATTTTATCTATTGTGACAATGCAATTAGTTGGCCCCGCGTAAATACCTCTTATTAAAAACTAGCTAAAGTGCTCTGCAGTTCAAGCTAGTTTTTCCTGCTGTTTTGCCTTAGTTAACTTTAGGCTAAACTTCTAACTTAGTTGACTATTTTATAGCGCAACGCTATAACTTGTAACACGTTGCGCTGTGCCAACCTACAAAGTAGTAAATAAAAACTTAAAAGCGCACCGCTTGCTTAAGCTATCACTAGTTTAGGTTTGGCATTATTATACTTATTACCTTGAGGCATTTATGTTCAAGCAACTACAAGAAAAACATCAGCTTTCTATTCTGCTTATACTCAGTATTGTGTCAGTATTTGGTATTACGCCATTTATTATTATTCGTTTTATAGAAAATAACATAGTCGCAGCGCTAATTGACTTAGCCATTGTAAGCGGTATTTTAACCTTAGTCGGTTATGCCCATTACACTAAAAAGCCGCGTGTTATTAGCGCCGTTATTGCATTGCTTGTTAATATTGGCGTTATTGCCATTATAATTACCAACGGCATTAACAGTATGCTATGGGTTTATCCGGTAGTAGCCGTTACGTTTTTTTTAGTTAAACCAATAGAAGCGCTCATACTCACCCTTAGCAATGTGGCAATTATTGCGAGCATACCTAATTTATTCGATGTTATGCCACTAAACTCTTACTTTACAACCAACTTAATGCTAGCTGCCTGTGCTTTTGTATATGCCTCTTTTGGCAACAAGCAGCTTGCTTTACTTGCAGAACTAAACAGTACCGATCCTTTAACCGGCGCATTAAATCGCCGTGCGCTTAACGATGATACACTAGCCGCCATTTCGCGAGCAGAGCGTTATAACAGCACTTATTTATTAGCGTTTTTAGACTTAGACTTTTTCAAAAAGGTAAACGACGAATTCGGCCACGCCGAAGGAGACAGAGTACTAAAGCAGTTAGTGTCAATTACCAATTCACATATAAGAGAATCAGATAAGCTATACCGCTTTGGTGGCGAAGAGTTTGTGCTAATAATTCCCGAAATCCCGCCCCAAGAGCAAGTTAGCTTTATAAACAAGCTACGCGAAACAATAAAAAACGAGTTAAAAACACCTGCGGGTAACTCAGTTACTGTATCTTTTGGTGTTGCAGCTTGGGTACCGGGCACCACAGTTGCTAGCTGGTTTAAACGCGCCGACGATGCTATGTATCAAGCAAAAAAACAAGGCCGCGACTGCGCCGTATTTAGTAACGATTAGGTTCTGCTGACCTTTGCGGATTAAAATTCGTTCAAACTAGGGGCGAGTTAATCACGGCGCGAGGTTTGTAACCTAGTGGGCTCGACAACTGCTCCTGCGTTATTCTACTGGCTTACATCCATGTAAGAATAAGCAAAAACCGAGCAAAGCTTTTGCATCCTGCTCACGCCCCTAACAAAGAGTTAATTGCCCCTAAGAACCCTTCGGGCAGCGCATGTTTGGTATTGATTCTACGTTATCGCCTATTTATGGGGAATAACCACACCACATAGGCTCTGCCTTGCCTAAATACCAAACACACTGTTGCAAATTTAACCTTGAAAGATAAACAGACCCTAAAGCTTTGAAATAAGTAAGCTAAACTAACCACTTGGCCAAAATGGCTTTACCCATTATTTATCTTTGTTTAGCAGCGCCTTTAAGTCGGCAAACGGGTTATGTGTAGCCGCCACCACTTTTTGCTCTGTAGTGCCGCCGTACAACACATATTCGTGATATTTATTATGCTCATTATCATGGCAATAAATACACAATAACTCCCAGTTACTACCATCATCAGGGTTATTATTATGGTCATGATCAATATGATGCACCGTTAACTCTCGTAAATTAGAATACTCAAACTCACGTGCACAGCGCCCACATACCCAAGGGTACAATCTTAACGCTTTAATTCGATAACCTTCTTCTTGCTGCTGATAAGCCTGCATACCACTCGTGGTTTTACTCATTAACTTATTACTACCGTCTTTTTACAATAAGCCCAGATTAGCCTTTAAAAACCACTTTGAACAGCGCCTTTTATTTTAACCACCGAGCTTTGGTTAAGATATTTACTAACACATTGAATAATAATAATGATGTTTAAACTTATTTTCTCTAGCCAGAGATTTTCAGTGAAAATAAGGCGAATTTACGCGTTAATGGCTGGCCTATTGCAAATAAATTCAACGCAGTTAGCGCTGAAAATAGCTGCTTGAGATAAATTTATTATCCAGAGTTTAGGTTAACTATCCTCAAAGTTGTTGCTCACCTAAAAGCTTGGGTATAATGAGCACTTATGGCTGTATTTGTTAGCCTACAACTTGGATAAAACAATGAAAAAACTCTCTGCAGTGCAAATAAAACAGCAAGCGCTTGTCCTTAATATTGCCGATACACTCGAAAAACAAGGCCTAGCAGAGCTCCCTGGTATGCTGCAATGCTGGTTTGACGTTCAATATCACTTATTCCCTGGCTCCTTACTACTGTGCTTTCAATTTGACAACGAGCAAGCCTTAGCTGCAGCAAAACCAGAGTTATTAAAATGGCAAAAGCGCTTAAGCGCAGCCATGCTAAAAAAAGGCGTTGTTTTAAAAGATATGCGTAAACATTTAGTATTTACATTAGAAGCACCCGATTGCTAAATCAGGTTTATTACCGAGGATAAAAAGTAGATTCGGGGATTAAATCCCCCGACTATAAAGTATAAAACCCACGGATGTTTTTAGCGTTTTCAAGATTAAACTGATTTACATGCGTAATCAGCTCAGGGAAAAATGCTAAAAATACAACATTCAATTCATCATAATGCTTTGCTATATCATCAACAGCACCAGCAAAGGTATTAGTAAAGCGAATGCGCTTGGCTATATTATCAAGTGCTAGCCCTACCCCATCAAGGGTTTCGTACTCTTTAAACCAATCGTTGTCGGTCATGTGTTTTACAACGTGCTGCATTCGCGGCGGCATTACAGGCATACGCTTATGCAAAAGCGCAAAGCTAGTTTGTTTAAAGTCGTTTAATGGCTGTAGATTATATTTTTGCCAATGCATAATTAAAAAGTGATCAAACACCACATCAATAGCCACCCCTGCAAAACGCTTACGCTTAGGTGAAAAATACTGTTTAGCCTCTTTAACTATAGGATGAGAGTCAGTAAATTTATCCACTAAATAGTGATTATCGAGCGCATTCTTTACCGTTATAGGTATCTGGTTTAAATGCCGTTGACCACCAAAGTCGCCCAGTAAATTACCAAAGTGCGAATCGGCCGTAGGCTGTGCTAAATAAAGATGAGCTAAATAATTCAACGTGTTCTCGGGTTTGGTTAATACCTTTTAGATAATAACGCAGTTGTAGATGAAATTCATATAAAGGAAAAGTGAAAGGCTTTAAGCTTCAAGGGAATGATATTTTAGTTCGTGATTTTTTCACCAATAAAACACAGACTCCTGCGCTCCCCATAAAAAAGACAACACAAACCTGCTCCCCACCCAATTACAATTATGTTTGATTAATTCAGTAAAGAGTCAGCCCTATTTTGCTATCAATGTTGCTGTATTTTTTCGGTACTGCATGAGTCATAAAACGCCTTGCTTAACCTTAACTATTAAACCTGAACTCTGGTTAAGAGATTTACTAACGTATTGAATTATATTTAATTTTATTTACTCTAGCCAAAGGCTTTCAGTGAAAACAAGGCGAATTTACGCGTCAATAGCTGGCCTATTGCAAGTAAATTCAACGCAGTTAGCGCTGAAAATAGCTGCTTGAGATAAGTTTATTATCCGAAGCTCAGGTTATTAAGCTCACAGAGGCACAACACGTTATGACAACTACTTTTTTAAGCCAATTACAGCAAGTCGCACTGCAACAAGCCCTTATCAGCACCAAGCTTTTAAACAGCTACACATTAAAGAGCAATAACGCACCATCGCCCAAGCAACAAGCCTATAGCTTAATTGCTGTCGCGCTATACCGCTTTAATCTACAAAAAATAAAATGGTCATCTTTTTTAAAAACAGCCATAAATACAGCAAACAACACATGCCAATGGTTAGCCACCGAACTTGTCAGGTGCCAACAAGACTATAAAGCCCAACCTCATGACGCTGTAATTAGCGAACAAAGTGCATTCATTAGTGGTATTTTTAGCGAAGAACTCACTTATATTGATAGTTTACTGGGGGCTGAAGCGTAAGCTCTTAAGTTTATTTAAGCAATTATGTGAACTGTCGGATGGCACGGCTGTGTGTGGGTTTGGGGTCATGTGGGTTTGGGGTCATGGGTTTGGGGTCTGGGTTTGGGGTCAGGTCTGGGTTTGGGGTCAAATCTTGACTTCACACATCAAGCTATCTCGCAGTTTTTCGAACTGTAAGTTGACCTTATCATCTTCAATTATTAACTTATTTAGCCTACATACCGTTTGAGATATGGCTGAATAATGTTGAACATTAAAAATAACGGCTAACGCTTTTAAATTTTGCCCAGTTAAATCTTGGCATAATTTAATAGCAAACATACGTGGCAAGTTTTTCTCTTTTCGCCCTTTTTTAACCGTTACAATATCATGTGTATCTATACAAAAATATTTAGCTAAGTAATCAATTACATCATCCGTTGAGCGTTTTTTAATAACAATACTTCTTTCGCTATCTGGTATTGCTATATACCCCTTTATTTTTTCTATAAATGCGTCACAACCCAAAACTGAAAGTAACTTTTTAGCGCCATAAAACGTACTTACCTCTTTATTATTTTCATATTCAACAAACTGTTTGTACGCAGCATATTTACGATTTTTTCCTTGAAGCGAAAATATAAAGTCTCGAACTAGCCATTTTGGCGTCGCTGTTTTTTTGATGAAAGCTGAATAGCTAGACCATTTATAGTCAATAAGTACATCTACTAACGGTGTACTTGTTTCTATTGGGTTACGATGTATATAACGGCTAACATGTAGTAAGTAATTATCAGCATCCACCAGCACAGCCTTATAGCGACCTCTAAACAGTGCACCATCTGTATTATGTGCTCTATTAAAATATTGTGTATAGAGGCCATTAATATGCTTCATGGCTCTGCCTAAATTTGCATCTGGGGTTTTTATTAGTAGGTGGTAATGATTGGTCATTAAACAATACGAATGCACTTCAATATTAAAACGAAGGCTTGCTTGCTCAATGCAGTATAAAAAATGCTTAAAATCGTCATCACTCAAAAAGGTATTTTCACGCCCTCTTCCGCGATTCATCACATGATAAAACGCATTTTTATACTCTATTCGCAGTGGTCTAGACATAATAATAAACTCAATGAGCAATAAACTATAAATCTAGACCATTGATGTATGAAGTCAAGATTTGACCCCTTTGGTTTTGAAAAATCTATAAAGCGGGTTCGTACGGCGAGCTTAAAAATAGTATTGCGGTTAATGGCGGCGGCGGCGGTTACCTATCCAACGAAATACAATAATGAATGGGTACTCAGCACTAAAAAAATAGCGACAGACCAGCGCGTTAGCGGCACACCTTTGGCCCAATTCATTTTAACTAAAAGCCAGGCAAACAAGGGACTAAGTAATAGCTGCACAACAAAAGAATGGCTAAAACTGCGATGTTGCACAAAGTTTTCAACATCGCCACCAAAGTTAATTAACACATCTAAATCAGGCAAAGTGCCAATGGCCGCCCCAACTAATAACGACTTACGACCCAGTTTAGTGCCCAAAGTTGCGTAGGCAACAGCACTACCAAGCACAACCTGTGTAAGTGAATCCAATGAAAGCCCCTTTTAAAATCGTTAATACATTTACAGTGTACTACTTCAAACCTTTTGTCGATCTTAATGAGCACTTAGTTTAACGCTCGATTAGCAACACGCAATTACAATTGTATTTTGCTAATTCAGTAAACAGTCAGGCCTATTTTGCTATCACTGTTGCTGCATTTTATAGGTGCTGCATGAGCCATGAAACGTCTTGCTAAATCCTAACTATTTTATAGAGGCCACTAACACGTTATGACCACGACTTTTTTAAGTAAATCACAACAAGTCGCACTGCAACAAGCGCTTATCAGCAGCAAGCTTCTAAACAATCACACCTTAAAAAGTGATGTATCACCCTCGATTGAGCAACACGCGTATAGCCATATTGCCGTTACGCTTTTGCGTTTCAATTTACACAAAATAACGTGGTCATCTTTTTTAAAAACAGCAATAAGCACCGCAACCGATGAATGCCCATGGTTATCAAGCGAACTTGTCAGATGCCAACAAGATTACAAGGCCCACCCTAATGACGCAGTAACCGTTGAACAAAGTGCATTTTTTAATGGTATTTTTAGCGAAGAACTCGCTTATATTGATGCCTTACTCGGGACTGAAACAGAGTAAGGCGTCAATACAAATAATTAAAAGCCCAAATCTAATAGCCTTAATTGATCATTGATAATGCTTAGTAACTAGCCTGCTCTTTCAGCCATTTCAAGTAAGTTTTGTATATTCTTACTTTTTCATTTTGGCTACCGTAGGTTTTTACTGCGTCATCAATATATTTAGCATAAATATTTTCAACCGTTGCTTGTATAGCTATGGGGTATTTAGAAATACCATGACTAATTAAAAACTTAATATATGGATTTTCATAAAGGGAGTAATAGGTAACTATACCTTTTTTACTTTCATAAGGGTTAAGTGCTTTTATTAAAGCAATTTCAATAGAGACTGTATTAGCCTTTTTAAAATCGGCTCCATGCTTTAGTAATAACTCCGCCATATCAATATTTCCCACCTCAACTGCGAGTGCCAAAGGTGTATATCCAGTATATGAGGTTCCATTAATATCCACCCCTTCGGCTAAAAGTGGACCAAGATACTCTTTGTAACCCATTACCGCCACATAATGTAATAAGTTATATCGACCTCTTTTTTCTGTTATGTTTTCATTTCTTTTTAATTGATGACTGATCAGAGAAAGATTTATATCTTCGCCGGTTGCCACATTTATTTGTGGGTGTGTTATCAAGCTGAGCATCTGATCAAAAGGCAAGTTTGCATATTTACTTCTAGCGTAACCATTGCTAATTGGGCTTATTAATTCTTTTATCTCTAAATCAAATAAATTGGTAATGAATTTAACTTTTTTAAAATCTGTTTTAAGTAATATTAAAGCACTTATTACATTAGTTTTCGAGGGGGTAAAAAAGCTTTGCGCTTTATCTTGGTCACTCAAATAACCATGCTCTAAAACTGGTTCAGGCATCTGAAGTTCTTTTAATAAATTAAAGTTTGCCTTTTCATAAATAGTCATAAGCTCTGTAAATTCAGCCCAATTACTATCTTTCACAGATTTTATAAAATCATAATGATTATTTGGCTGTAATCCTCTTGCACTTAACTCTTGATAAGCATTTTTTGTAGTATTTTTTATCAAGATATCTGTATCATTTTTTATTTCATTAGTTGTTTTATTATTCTCTTCGACAGTACTTTTTATGCTTGTAATCTTCTCGTCAATACCTAATAAACTTTTTTGTATAGTTTCTAATGCAGGGAATTTAGATGCTAATATGCCATTTTTCTTACCTGACTGTTGAGTATATACAGCACAAGTTATTATCAAAATACCAATTAAATACAGACTAAAAATAATTGGATATTTCCAATTATCAGTTATCTCTTTTATTTTTTCACTTAATCTGGATTTTTCTTGTACAAAAATAAATAGTGTTCCAACTACTATAAACGCGACTCCGACCTTGATGCCAAATTTTGCTAAGGGCAAAAAAAGATCTTGAAATATTCCAGCAATAGCACTGATAGCTACTATAGGTAGAAAGAGTGATTTTAGTTTTTCATAGGCACTTTTCATGCACAATTCCTTATTAATTTATTATTTATTCCACTGCCTAATGCTAACGAGTTACTCTAACTTCATTAATATTACAATCTGCTAATAGCAAACCTTGCACTGTAGTGTCTTATTGTTGAACCTTATTTTAATATACACTAACTCTGATGAAATTCAGAGAGTTAGGCCTTGCTTTTTGTCAAGGCCAAATACCAACCTCACGCTTAATCCCCTTCCCCCGTCACTACGCCCTGAAAATAAGCAATTGGTGAGTAATTCATTTCATAGCAGGGTTTTTGTTTTCCTCTTAAGTCTTAAGTATCTATATACATGTAGGTAAAAAATAAAATAGTGACTTCGCTATGAGCGAAAAGCACAGCTTTGAAAAAGTAGCCATGGATAGACGAACTGGGGGCAAGGATGAAAGGACCTAAATCGTCACCCATTAAATTTAAGTAATCAAGATGGTTCTCTTCGGATCTAAGACCTCAAGGTCTATCGGTATATAAATTGCTGGTATCAATGTTAGTACTCAAAGAGTTATCTATAAAACTTCTGCCACAATTAAATAATCGAGGACAATATGAGTAATAAACAACTAATTACGACTATAGGTATAGGCCTAGCTGCTGCATCTGCAGGTATGTTAACAAGGAAAACTTTACAAAAATCGTGGGAAAAAGTTACTAACGAACCAGCCCCCAAAGACAAGCCAAGTGAGAATACAGATCTCAAGGAAGCGGTTACGTGGGCAGTGGTCTCAGGCATCGGTGCTGGTGTAGCAAGAATGGCCGTACAGTATGTATTAAATAAGCGCCAATCCTAATAAATAGGTCAGAATTAATACCTTTTATTTTATATAAAGTAAAAACGCGGTGTCAGGTCTTGTGTATTAACAAGACCTGACACCAACCTCATGTGTGAAAATAAGCAATTGATGGGTAATATCGCGCATGGAAGTGCGATAAGGCGAAGATAAGCCGTGGATGGCCTATCTTCGTCGTTTACGTTCACATCAATTGTGGTTTGAAGGATTAAACGTGATGCTCTGCTGGAAAACATTCGCGGCTAAAGCCATCTCCTACAACAATACTTAACCTCTGTGTAGCGAAACGCCTCTGTTATCTCTGTGGTGAAATTCACTTGTCGCCCTAAAGAACGAACTACAAACAATTCATATTTATGCACTTGGGAGCTGGTAATAACATTTGAGAATCGTTGGGTTTCGTTGCACTCTACCCAACCTACGTTCATATAATTAATGGCTTATAAGCACGCACAAAAAAACCGTTACATTGCTGCAACGGCTTTTAAAATTTTATAAATTCCCAATCTTTAATTAGGAATTTTTTAAAATTTAATCACGGTATGTCTCTACCGCTGGGCATGAACAAATCAGGTTACGGTCGCCGTATACGTCGTCAATACGTGTTACGGTTGGCCAGAACTTGTTTTTAGCCACGCTTGGCACTGGGAATGCTGCGTAAAAACGGTCGTATGCACGGTCCCATTCGTTACCTAACACGTCGCCTTGGGTGTGCGGTGCAAACACTAACGGGTTGTTTTCGATTGACCATTCGCCAGAGATTACTTTGTCGATTTCGCTCTTAATTGACACCATTGCTTCGATGAAGCGGTCGATCTCAACCTTAGACTCAGACTCGGTAGGCTCTATCATTAACGTGCCCGCTACTGGGAACGACATAGTAGGTGAATGGAAGCCGTAGTCTTGTAGGCGTTTAGCTACGTCCATTTCAGTAATACCCGACAACTCTTTAAGCGGACGCAAGTCAACAATACATTCGTGCGCAACACGGTTGTTACGGCCACGGTATAAAATTGGAAAGTGCTTGCTTAGCTCATGCGTTAAGTAGTTAGCATTTACAATTGCCATTTCAGTGGCTTGTTTTAAGCCCTCTGAGCCCATCATGGTAATGTAAGCCCACGAAATAGGTAAAATAGACGCTGAACCATATGGCGCTGCCGATACCGCTCCATTACCTTCGTTAGTACCTGGTACGTTAATAATGCTGTGGTTAGGCATAAATGGCGCAAGGTGCGATTTAACACCAATTGGGCCAACACCTGGGCCACCGCCACCGTGTGGAATACAAAAGGTTTTATGCAAGTTTAAGTGCGATACGTCTGAGCCAATAAAGCCTGGGCTAGTTACGCCAACTTGCGCGTTCATGTTTGCGCCGTCCATGTAAACTTGGCCGCCGTGCTGATGAATAATATCGCAAATTTCACGAATTGTTTCTTCGTATACGCCGTGTGTAGATGGGTAAGTGATCATAATACACGATAAGTTTTCGGCTACCGCTTCTGCTTTCGCTTTAAGATCGGCCATGTCTACGTTACCGTTTTTATCACAATCAACCACCACAATTTTCATGCTGGCCATTTGTGCCGACGCTGGGTTAGTACCATGCGCCGAGCTTGGAATTAAACATACGTTACGGTGAGCGTCGCCGCGTGACTCGTGGTATTTACGAATGGCAATTAAGCCTGCGTATTCACCTTGAGCACCTGAGTTAGGTTGCAATGAAACCGCATCGTAACCGGTAATGTTTACCAACCAATCATGCAGTTCGCCCATCATAATTTGATAGCCTTGTGCTTGATCTAGCGGGCAAAATGGGTGCAAGTTTGAAAATTCAGGCCAGGTAATTGGGATCATCTCAGCAGTCGCGTTTAGTTTCATGGTACATGAACCTAACGAGATCATTGAGTGATTAAGCGCTAAATCTTTGTTTTCTAGGCGCTTAATATAACGCAGCATTTCAGTTTCGCTGTGGTACGAATTAAAGTTAGGGTGCGTTAATACTTCGTCATCACGCTCTAAGCTTGCTGGAATTGACGTGCTGCCATTGTTTTCAATATCGGCTGCAATTGCATCAACACTTAGGCCATGGCCTTCGCCTAATACAATATCAAATAACTGCGCTACGTCTGCACGTGTGGTGGTTTCTGATACGGCAATTGAGTATTCGCCATCGCGGTTAGTAGCAAAGTTAACACCGCTTGCTAGTGCACGCGCAATAACGTCGGCTTTGCTATCGCTTACTACCGTTAGGGTATCAAACCAGGTGTTGTGTTTAAGGCTCACGCCTTTAGCTTGTAAGCCTGCAGCTAAAATATCGGCAAAGCGATGAATACGCTGAGCAATAGTTTTTAAGCCTTGTGGGCCATGGTACACAGCGTAAAACGCTGCCATGTTGGCAAGTAATACTTGCGCGGTACAAATGTTTGAGTTGGCTTTGTCGCGGCGAATGTGTTGCTCACGCGTTTGCATTGCCATACGCAGTGCATCGTTACCTAAACGGTCTTTAGATACGCCAATAATACGACCTGGTAATGAACGTTTGTACGCGTCACGTGTTGCAAAAAATGCAGCATGTGGGCCACCGTAACCCATAGGTACACCAAAACGCTGCGCCGAACCTAATACTACGTCTGCGCCTAATTTACCCGGTGCTTTTAATAGTAATAAACTCATAATGTCGGCAGCAACACAGGCAATTGCCTTTTTGCTTTGTACGCCAGCAATTAGGTCGGTAATGTCTACCACTTCACCAGTTGTTGATGGGTATTGAAATAACGCGCCAAAAATCTCATGGTTAACAGCGTCGGCTGCTTTGCCAACAATTATTTCAAAACCAAACTGCTCGGCGCGGGTGCTTACTACGTCAATTGTTTGTGTGTGTACGTCGTCGGCAATAAAAAATGCATTGGCTTTTTTCGCTTTAGATACACGTTTTGCAAGGCCCATAGCCTCTGCTGCAGCGGTTGATTCGTCAAGTAACGATGCACTTGCTAAATCTAGGCCGGTTAAATCTAGGGTCATAGTTTGAAAGTTAAGTAACGACTCTAAACGCCCTTGCGCTATCTCTGGCTGATATGGAGTGTACGCAGTATACCAACCTGGGTTTTCTAGTACGTTACGTAAAATTACGTGCGGTACATGTGTTGGGTGGTAGCCTTGGCCAATATACGATTTGAAAACTTTATTTTTGCTTGCTACTGATTTTAAGTAGCTTAGTGTTTCAACTTCGGTGCGGCTTTCGCCCACGGTTAAAGGCTGCTCAAGGCGAATACCTGCAGGTACAGTTTGACCGATCAGCTCTTCAACACTCGATACTTCAAGCGCGCTAAGCATATCGCTTACTTGCGCTGGGCTTGGCCCAATATGGCGGCGAATAAAATCTTGCGTTTGCTCTAACTGCTCAAGAGATTTGGCGTTTGACATGTGTCCAGATTCCTATGATCCAAAAAATGTGATTATTACTAATGGGTAACCAGCAATAACTTAAAATTAATATGATTTAATAACTTACAGTGTATGGAAAGGTAAGCAGCAAAATCATAAAAGCCCCAATGTTTTAAATAATGGGGCTTTTTACTCACTAAAGATTAATCTTCGTCAATAGTGTTTGCGTAGTCTTCTGCATTTAGTAGGTTTTCAAGCTCAGACTCATCTGATGCTTTAATGCGAAATAACCAGCCGTCACCAAACGCGTCGGTGTTAACTGTTTCTGGTGCGTCTTCTAGCTCTTCGTTAATTGCAACAATTTCGCCACCAATTGGTGCGTAAATGTCTGATGCTGCTTTTACCGATTCTGCTACTGCACACTCTTCGCCTGCATCTACTTCGTCGCCTACTTCTGGAAGTTCTACGAATACCATGTCGCCAAGTAACTCTTGCGCATGTTCAGTAATACCAACAGTAAACGTACCGTCACCTTCGTTGCGAACCCACTCGTGTGAAGAGGCATACTTTAACTCGCTAGGGATATTGCTCATTTTGTTTTGTCCTTTGGTTTATATTGGGTGATAGCACCAAAATTAAATTTATTTATACTTTAAAGTATTGATTTACCGTTACGTACAAAGCCAGGCTTTACTACTTTTACGGTAACTAATTTTTTACGCATTTCTACCTGAGCGGTGTCGCCCGTTGAACGTGGTACACGTGCAAGCGCTACACTGTAACCCAGTGTTGGTGAAAAAGTGCCAGAAGTAATAACACCTTCGCCACCATCAACAATTACTTTAGAGCCACTGCGCAAGATACCTTTTTCTTCTAGCACTAGGCCTACTTGTTTATCAGTGCTTTGGTCGGCGCGTTGTTGTACTAGTACATCACGGCCAATAAAGTCACGACTTTGTGGTTCCCATGCAATAGTCCAAGCCATGTTAGCCGCTAGTGGCGATACGCTTTCGTCCATATCTAGGCCATAAAGGTTCATGCCCGCTTCTAAACGTAGCGTGTCGCGTGCGCCTAAACCTGCTGGTGCAACTCCTGCGTCTAACAGTTGTTGCCATAAATCGGCAGCTTGCTCTTTTGGCACTACAATTTCGTAACCGTCTTCGCCAGTATAACCCGTTGTGGCAATAAATAAATCACCTGTTTGCACGCCAAAAAACGGTTTCATACCCTCTATTGCTGCATTTTGCTCAGCTGTTAATAATGTGGCAGTTTTAGCTTTAGCGTTAGGGCCTTGCACTGCAATCATGCCAAATTCGTTACGCTCTGTAACGGTAACGGCAAAATCGGCTGATATTTTAGCAAGGTGAGCTAAGTCTTTTTCGCGAGTTGCTGAGTTAACAACTAGGCGATAAGAGGTGTTACTGAAAAAATAAATTATTAAGTCGTCAATTACGCCGCCTTGCTCATTTAGCATTGGGGTATATAACGCTTTACCAGGTACGGTAAGTTTAGCAACATCGTTTGCTACTAGTTTTTGTAAAAATGCTTGTGCTTGCTCGCCTTGTATATCAACAATGGTCATGTGCGATACGTCAAACATACCGGCATCGTTGCGTACTGCATTGTGCTCTTCTATTTGCGAGCCGTAGTTAATTGGCATTTCCCAGCCATGAAAATCAACCATTTTAGCGCCCGCTTCAAGGTGCTTAGCATAAAGTACTGTTTTAGAAGTCATGATATTCCTTCACTTTTAAATTAACCCAGTTATTTGGGCGTGGCCTCAATTTAATGAGGGGGAATAATATGGCCTGCATTTAACGCCTGCCAAATTGTAATTAAACACAGCCAAATATTAATACTAAGCTGTGAGCACCCAAGTTAGGGTGAATATTTTACGCTGCAGCGCCTTGAATAAGGGCAAAGCCTTGGGCTTGCATATACTCTTGCCACTTTTGCAGCTCAGGAGTTTTAGCCACCAGTACAAATTGTTGCTGGTCGTTTTTATTTATGACTGTGATAAATACGTCACCGCTTTGCGTACCGTAACATAATTGTGCATCTGAAAGACGTAAACCCGGCGTTAATTTAAAGGCTTCTACAATTGAGTCAAAGGCATTACTGCCGCTTAAAATAAAGCTTGCTAGGTCAGTACGCATAACATAATCAATGTCATAACGCAGTTGTTGCTCGTTTATAAGTGCTTGTAATTGCAGACTTGCGCAGTGCGGTAATATAAATCTAAAAGCGGTTTCGCTAAAGCAGTAAACGGCATAGCTATAATCAGAATTAAAATCGCCATCAAGGGTGCCAATTAAACCCAAACCACTGGCAGTTAACTTAGTTAAATCGTGGCCTAGTATATTACTTAAAAATACCGAGGCTTCTGTGCCGCTAAAGTCTATTACAACGTGGTTGTTGCTGGCCTGCAAAGAATTAATAACCGCGCTGTTAGCTTTGCTATGGCGGGCAAACATAATGGGGCTAAAAGTCATAACAAACACCTATCAAACTTATAATATCAAAAGTATATTGCTCCCGCTGTACAACAACAAATTGTAATTATTAATCAATTGATAAATAATGCTTATATATATGGCGATATTAATTGTGATTTTAAATATGAAAAACATTTCAACAGATAGTTTACGCACTTTTGTAATGGTAGTAGAGGCTAGCGGCTTTGCTAAAGCCGGCGATTTACTTGGCTTATCGCAACCTGCGGTTAGCCTGCAAATAAAGCGCTTAGAAGATTTGCTCGGTTATAAATTATTTAAAAAACAAGGCCAACGCCAAGTGCTTAATCAATATGGCGAGCTATTATTACCAATGGCTAAACAAATGATGCAACACAACGATGCCATTTTGCAGCTATTTACCTCAGAAAGTATTACCGGCCGAGTACGTTTGGGTATTCCAAGCGAATTTGCAGCGCGTATTTTACCCTCTATTATTGGCGACTTTGTAGCTTTATACCCTGAAGTATCGCTGGAAGTTAAATCGCGTTTAAGTAAGCATTTATTATCGCAAGAACGCCAAGATCAGTTTGATTTAGTACTGGCACTCAACGAGCAGCTCGACTCGGAGCAATTTCCTATTTTTAAGCAAGATCAGCTGGTATGGGTGGGCGACTTGTCGCTGGCACAAAACGACACTGTTACTTTGGTTACCGCTCCCGAGGGGTGTATTTACAGACGCCGAGCTATAGAGGCGCTAGAAAGGTCGGGAATAAAGTATCGTATTGTGTATAGCAACGCCGATTTAACTGGGCTTATTGCTGCGCTAAAAGAAGGCTTAGGCATTACAGTGCTGGCTAAAAGTACTGTACCAAACGAGCTAAACTATCAACTTAAAACCAAATTTTTACCA
The DNA here is from genome assembly GCF_013414205.1 of Pseudoalteromonas sp. MIP2626. Lineage (NCBI taxonomy): Bacteria > Pseudomonadati > Pseudomonadota > Gammaproteobacteria > Alteromonadales > Pseudoalteromonadaceae > Pseudoalteromonas > Pseudoalteromonas sp. MIP2626. The sequence continues at coordinate 2,627 of NZ_JAATTW010000053.1, read as the reverse complement.
TCCTTGGGTGATATTGGTATTAGCTTAGTAAAAACGGCCAGTGAGCCAGAAAATGCCGTTTTTAAACTGGCCGAATTTATAAAACTTCGCTTAGGCTAACCTGCTTTATACACATACTAGCCAACAAACCTTCATATATTAAAAGTTATATATATGAAGATTTTTAGTTATAAAAACTTACACACGTAAACGCTGAATAACATTGATTCTCATTCGTTAACGTGTTTAAATTGCGCCAATTTAGTTAATTGACCCAATTTAGGATAGTCTCAATGGCACATAAGTTTTTAGTATCTACCCTTGCAACTGCGGTTGCCTTGTCTATTAGTGCAACTGCAATGGCAAAAGATATGGGTAAGGTAGAGCGTAACTTTGAACAAATTACAGTTATAGGCTCACAACAAGCTATTAACGATATTCCGGGCTCTGCAACGTTTATTTCGGATGCTGAGCTGCAAAAATTTGAATTTACCGACATTTCTCGTGTTTTAGCCTCTGTACCTGGTGTTTACGTACAAGAAGAAGACGGCTACGGCCTGCGCCCTAATATAGGTATGCGCGGAACTGGCACTGGTCGTAACGACAAAATATCAGTAATGGAAGATGGTGTACTTGTAGCACCTGCGCCTTACTCGGCTCCTTCGGCTTATTACTTCCCTACTATGGGCCGCATGGAGTCTATTGAAGTATTAAAAGGTGCTGCATCGGTTAAATATGGTCCACGTACTACAGGCGGCGTTTTAAACTTATTATCGCGCAGCTTACCAACCGAGCCTAATAGCTCAACAGGTATGCTTGATGCTGCCTTAGGTAGCGATGGCTACTATAAAGGCCATGCTTATTTTGCCAAAGAAAAAAACAATACCGCGGGTTTAATTGAAGTATTTACCTACGGCGCAGATGGTTTTAAAGACCTGCCAGTTGGCGATGACAACACCGGCTTTGAAAAAACTGACTTACTATTAAAGTTAGGCCATACATTTGGTAAAAATGACGCGCATAACCTTGAGCTAAAAATTAAGTATTCAGACGAAACATCAGACGAAACTTACATGGGCTTAACCGATGCCGATTACCAAGCAACGCCATACCGTCGTTATGCGGCATCGCAAAATGATGAAATGAATACCCGTCACAATGCTTATCAACTTAACTATGCATATCGCTTTGGTGCAGGTTACGAACTACTTGCTACGGCATATTTAAACGACTTTCATCGTAACTGGTATAAAGCCAGTAAAGTAAGCGAAAGCTACCTTGAGCAGTACAGCGAATTTGAAGCCAACCCTACCGCACAAGGTATTGAAGGCATTGCTATAAAAGCAAATAACCGCGACTACCAAGCTAAAGGTATTCAGTCTGAGCTGCATATTCCTGCTGGCAATCACTATATAACTGTGGGTATGCGTTACCATGAAGACGAAATGGATCGCTTTCAGTGGCAAGACGAGTACACGCTTAATCAAGACTTAAGCATGACACTGACAGAGCGCGGAGTTCCGGGCTCAGACAGTAACCGCGTAGATAGTGCCACTGCACGTACTTTATTTATTCAAGACGAATGGACGCTAGATGCATTGGTGATCAGTGCTGGCCTGCGCTTCGAAGACATTACGATTACCCGTGAAGAGTGGGCAAAGTCGGATCCTACACGCAGCAATGGTTTAACTAAAAATGTGTCGAACGACACTGATATTTTAGTGCCGTCACTCGGTGCAACTTACACAGTAAACGACAACATCACTCTACTTGCTGGTATTCAACAAGGTTATGCACCAGCCGCGCCGGGTAATGCCGACCAAGAAGAAGAAAAAAGTGTAAATATTGAATTTGGTTCACGCTATAACGTAAGCGGTATTAATGGTGAAATTATTGCGTTTTATTCTGATTACGACAACATGCACGGTAATTGTACTGCCGCTGTAGGGTGTAGCGATGAGAACATTGGCGATCAATATAACTATGGTGAAGTAGCTGTTTCTGGCGTTGAATTTAGTGCAGGCCATACTTTTAACACCGATACTGTTATGTTCCCGGTTAAGCTAACTTACACCTACACAGATTCTGAATTTAAAAACACTTTTGATTCAGAAATTTGGGGCACTGTAGAAAAAGGCGACGCTATGCCTTATGTGCCAAAAAACCAAGTAGCACTCTCTATGGGTGCAGAATTATCAGCGTTTGTTGTACACAGCCAATTGCGCTATGTATCTGACTCACATGCAGATTTAACCGACTCTGGCTTAAATGCGATTAATAGCCGTGTGGTATGGGATTTAGCCGCTAAATACCGTATCGACGACAATCAAAAAGTATACTTAAGCGTTGATAACCTGTTTGATAAAACCTACATTGCTAATCGTGCTAATGGCGGTATTCAACCAGGTAAGCCTCGTACCCTACAGTTGGGCTACAGCTACTCATTCTAAGTTGAAAGCTAGTTAAACGGCTCACTAACAGCGTTAGTAATTTTTATGTAGGAAACACTACACATCTAAATTATTGCCTTGTTATTGAACCGTTTATAACAACTGCACTAAATTACGAACACATCGAGTAGGGTGAGGCTTTTGCCTCATCCCTCTCACAGAACCGTACGTACGGGCCTCGTATACGGCTCCTGTATT
>NZ_JAATTW010000052.1:0-23297 GCF_013414205.1 Pseudoalteromonas sp. MIP2626 | reverse complement strand
TTTTACCGACCTAATGCCGTGGAATGTGCAGCTAGACTTCGATTATAGCTAAGCGCACTGCTTAAATGCGCGCTTACGTTTCAATTGATCTTTGCTGGCCACGACGAAAGGTCGCTGTGCTTATTAATATGAGTAATTCTAATATATTAAGAAGACATGGTTGGACTGTATTTACTGCGTTCGACGCCTTAAATAACTTTGAAAATTTTCAGCGTCAAATTAGATAAAAAAATTTAACGTGTTTTACAATGTTCATCAAGCCGGTATCAATCAAAACTGACTTACAACTGACTGCGGCGGCAGCCAATTTATAACATTAAAGATTAAGCTGTCTGAAGGTGGCTTTAGACAAAATGGATGTAGAGCTTGATTTTTAAATCGAGCTCACATTTAGACTTTTTTAAGTATTAATCTTCGATTCCTAAAAAACAGTCTTTAGATTTTGACTCATATAAGAAAGATAAAGGTAAATTTAGTTTCTCTTTGATAAGTTTAAACCATTGAATATCCTCTTTTTTAGGGATGTTACCGGAAACTATTAATAATTCATCACCTGGTTTTTGTGCTAATGGATGCAACTGGTATCTCAGTAATTGGCCTATTGCAGCTTCAATGTCTTGTCTAGCTGAACTTGTGTATTTTAACTCTGCAATTATGTAAGTATTGCCTTTTGTGAAAGTAACATCTCTACGAAATAAGCCATCACGGTCTTGTACCGTACTCTCTATATCTTTACTTTGTAACCATTTTTGAAAGTGCTTTTCCATTCTGGCTTCATTTAAAACCATCGTACTGTATTCGGGGTACTTCCTCCTTATTTCACTCGCATTAATAGCTCCTTGAAAAGCTTCTGCATTAATAGTATTCATAGTGTCAAATACTAGATTTTTTTTATCGAAGTCTCTAAAGTCAAAATTATTAATAATCTGATCTATCACATTCAAAGATTCAGTTAATGATTTTTGGCTAATTGCTGTAACTAATTCAATCGTAGGAAGCTCTTTACTCTGACCTTTTGAAATTGAAATATCGACAGACTGCGGTTTGCTTTCATTAATAAATGAGGTTATTTGATCCTCTTTATTTAAAGGGACAAATCTTACTTTTATTTCGTTTTGAATAGGCTTTGGAGTCACAGAAATACGACCAGCTTCTCCATTGCTACCAAAGACTATTTTTACTGGTGAATCTTTACGCCACTTTTTGGCACCCGCTTTATAATAGGTAGATATATGAATAGCTAATAGATTGCTAGGGTCAACAAAAAGGGGATTAGCTCTAAACCAATCTGAGGCTAATTCACTGCTTGATAATTTTGATTCATCTATGTTCATATTTTGTGTCCTTCGTGAGTATTCTAAATAAAGTTTGAATGCTTCCCTAAATCCAAATGCTCTCTAAGCATTTAGAGTTCATCATATCGTTAATCTCTATAAATTTTAGATATGCTTTTCCTTTTTTTAATGATTTATCGTTGATACCAAGTTTCGAATTTTGGTAAGTAATGGGCGTGACATTTATATAGTGAAAGCTATCAAGTCTAATTAAAACCTTGTTTAAGCTGTCGTTACTAATTTTTGAGTTGAGCTTTTTTGATATGAGTTCATGAAGCGGGGTCAGTTCAATATCGGCGGTGTCTATATTTGTAAAGTGAACCTCTAAATTATCTTCACCATAATATTGATATACAAGTTCATTTGTACTGCAAATAAAAACAACTCCTTCACCTGCATTGATTTGATCCAAAATATTAAACAATCCTAAGGCCACTTTAATATCAATAGGTTTCAAATTGGGATTTGAAATCACGTTATTGGTAAAAGATTCAAAGCTTTCGGGGGCCTTGTCAAAAGAAAACCCTTTCTCACCATTGTTATTTTTAGTGTATTTTTGCAGTAGTGGTCTATGTATATAGATTTTACTATTTTTGAGATGCTTTTGAGTGAGCTTAGTATTTTGATGCTTATTCTTTAAAACAATAGGGTTATCTACCGAGCCTGGTTTTAAATTAACTTCTTCCATATAAAGTCCATTTCAACGTTATAGTCTGTATATTGCTATAATATTCATTATAAAACAAACACTTATTTTTTAACGTTTGTTTTTCTAAATAAAAAAAGAAAAACCTTTTTTATTTACTTTAAGTTCAATGGCTTATGCCGTTTTGTGTTTGATTTTCTTACGTGATCTGAAAATATTTCACCCAGCTACTATGTGCTCATTGATTAACAATAACTAGGTACATAGCATGAACACAACCCCTCAATTAAAACGTATTGTGGCACACTTTTCCACTGAATTATTAGAAGAGTTCGACGTAGAAGAGCTTTGGCAAGATAAGCTATTTAAAAAGGCTTTATGTAACATTTCGGGCTTTAGCTATACAAATTTACAGTGCTTAGATGCTGATGATTTGATCTTGCGATTAGATCATTTAGCATTAAACACAATGCCTAAAACGTTACAAAAAAATGTGCATATATTTTGTAAAGCGTTTGATCTACCAAAAGCGGTAACTCCTTTAGTTATTTTTTCGTGTTGCATGACGCTCAGTAAGCCATTGCGCGAACTTGTCGAATACTTACGTGACGATTACGCGAGCGTTATTTTAGAAAAAATAGCTTATGTGATTGGTATTGATGAAGCACTACTCAACAAGCAAATTGGATTAATCATTGAATCTGGCATGTATTCAATGGATATGGAGATAGTTGCTGGGGAAGATGAGTTTTTAATATTACCAAACGCAATTGCTAAAAGTCTTCTCGAGGGTAAGTTAAATAGTGAAAGTGATATTTTATCTAACTTGGTCTCTCCTTGTGAAGCTTCTGAACTTAGCGCTGCTGATTTATCTCACTTAGATTTAAATACTTTACTAAAAGCCACGCAAAATGCGACTAAAACGGGTGGGCAAGCATTGAGTATTTTATTTTATGGTGTGCCAGGTTCGGGCAAAACTTCATTGGCGAAATATATAGCGCAAGCCTGTGGTTCACAGTTGCTAAAGGTACAAGCTAAAGGCAGTAACTTAATAAACCCAACAAACGAGCTCGATAGTCGAAGCGCAAGCTCTGAGCTGCGTTTAGAGCACTTTAATGTGGTGAGTAAGTTGGTAGGTAAGCGTAAAAAAACAATATTGTTATTGGATGAGTGTGAAAACATTTTTGAGCGTGATTTATTCTCTAAAAGCTTCTCAAAAGAGCTACTTCATACTTATATTGAAAATCATCCTGTAGTGAGTATTTGGATCACAAATCATTTAGAAGATTTACCACAGAGCGTTATTAGGCGATTTAATATTGTTTACGAAATTCCTGAGCTAAACAAAACGACTAAAGAAAAAATGATTGGCAAATATGTTAAAGGTTTGAGTGTTGGTAATAGATTTATAAGTAAATTAGCTACTCAAAAAAACTTACTGCCAGCTCATATTGCTAAAGCTGTTCATGTAGCTAGGTTATGCGGATTTAAAGCACAAACCGCGCGTGAATGCATAGAAGAGAATATTCAAGATACTTTAACTGCATGCGGCTTTTCAACACACGAGCTGACTTATCAAGCAGCGCAAAAATTTAATCCTAAAATGGTAAATATAGAGTCCGAATATTCATCACTCGAACAGGTTGAAGAGGCTGTAATAGAGTATTCGAGTTCACGAACTCTGCTAACAGGCCCGCCTGGCACAGGTAAAACAGCTTTTGTAAATTACTTATGCGGAAAAGCTGATTCTAAACTTATTTCTGTGAAAGCATCTGACTTATTAAGCAAGTGGGTTGGCGAAAGTGAGCAGAATATTGCTCAACTATTTAAACAAGCTACACAAGAAGGAAGTGCAATATTTATTGATGAGGCAGATAGCTTGCTATGTAGTCGTGAACAAGCGACGGCAAATTGGGAAGTGCTAACAGTTAATGAATTACTATGCCATATGGAGCAATTTCAACTCCCACTTTTTGCAGCAACTAACTTTGCTAAAAATTTAGATAAAGCGGTAATGAGGCGATTTGATTTTAATTTAAATTTAACCTATTTGACTCCGGTACAGGCTAAGCAATTATTTAAAGATACTTTAGGCCCAGGAGTATTAAATAAGCACCTAATGCATGAGTTATACAAGCTTACAAAGCTCACACCAGGTGACTTTGCGATTGTAAAAAGGCAAATGAAGTTTTCAAAAAAGCGCATGACTCAAGAGCGAATGTTATCGATTTTACAAGAGCAAAACGATCTTAAAGAAGGCGAAAAGCAGAAGATTGGGTTTGTTATTTAGTTTTTAGAATTAGTTACATCTAATTATCGCTACAGAATAGTGGACTTCTCACAGCTTATAACTTAGAAATAGTTAAAAGCTTTAATTCTTAAAAGGATATCTATGAAAGTTAATGAACAGTATGTCTATATATACAGAGACCCAAAGACTTCCAAAATTAAATATGCGGGGAGGGGCAAGTCTGCTACACGAGCCTCATCGCACCAAAAAAAGACACATAATAGTGAACTTGAGAATTGGCTGAAAAAAGCAAGCTATAAGCTCGAAATAGCAGGCCCGTATGAAAATGAACAAACAGCTATTGCTGTTGAAGAAGCATTAATTTCTACTCACCAGCCTGAATTTAATATGCGAAAAGAGTCTTCTAAGTACAGTTTTCGTCCTTTGGGTGTGCCAGAAAAATACATTACTAGGCTTGAGCAACAACCTTTAGAATATGACTGTTTGTTTAAAGGGAATACAGAGTCAATTATATTAGTTAAGGTCACAGATAAAACGCTAGGCGATAGAGTTGGGTATAATTTAGTAGACCCACCTAGTGATGATGCAATCGTCGAAAGAGTAGAAAAATATTGGCAATTAGGAAATGATAAATATCTAGGGACTTGGATTAAAGATAAAAAACTGTCTCCGACGTTAATACTTGGTATTACAGGGAGTCCTGGAAACCAAGTAATAATAGCCTCTCTTGAAGTTGATATTTCTGCATGGGATGCGGTTGAAGTTATGAAAAAAAAGCTCATAACAGTACCTTTAAAAGATCGATCAAAGTTAGATAAACATTATTTACGTGGGTATCGTATAGCTTTATCAGCTGACATAAAATTTGGACGAAGTATCCAAGAGCACTTTAGAGTAATTCATAAATGACTACTTCCCACCTAATTTAATGAATTCACATCGTCATTTATCAATTTTAGAGCTTGTGCCAATAACGCCTAGCTCTATCTCGACCCAACAGCTACAGCGAAAACTGCTTGAACGTGGCTTTGATATTTCAACTCGCATGCTCCAGCGAGACCTACAATCACTTTACGAGCAAGGTTGCTTTGGGCTTGAAAAAGATACCCGCAGTAAACCATATGGTTGGTCTATTAATGCGCAGTGGCGAGGTGGTAGCGCTAAAATTATGAGCAGTGAAGTAGCTGAGCATTATTTGTTACTAGAGCAGTTACTGTCGCAATCAGTCCCGAGTGATGTTAAACGCTCTGTGCATATTAAAGCAGAACAGGCGCTTAAACGTTTTAATGGGCTTTTGCCCGATTGGCTTTCAACCCTACCAAAACCGCCTTTAAAAGTGAATATTGATAGCAAATTAGTTGCACAAATTGAGCATGCGATTAAGCATAAGCGTGCAGTGAGCGCTGAACTTTATAGGGTACTTTACGATGAAGCACATTGGTTGAAGTTTGCTGAGTTGAGTTTTTACAACTTAGTTGAGCAAGGCGGTGTGTTGATGGCGCAGTTTATGGTGGGGTCGCTTCACGATAAATGCTATCAAATGCCGGTTTACCGTATCCGCAATGTACAGATTTTGCAAAAAACACGACGAGAGCCAAGTACTGAGCAGTTAAAGTCGTTACGCAGTGCGATTAATAAAGGTATGAAGCAAGAAACGATCGAGTTAATTGTAAAAGTGCCTAACCACTCTGCGGTTAATCAAGAGTTTATTGAACTTGGCGAGCTGACTGATAAGCAAAGTATTGATGAAAAAAATGTATTACTTACCTACCAAACTATTGATACCGAGCAATTGACTGATGAGCTATTTAAATGTGCTCATTGGCTAGAGGTTATTAAGCCTGAAAAGCTGCGACAAAGAATTGTTAGCAAGCTTAAAGCGGCCGCTAACATTTATAAATAACTCCACTAATTTAGGTGCGTCAAAAATTGACGCACCTGTTTGTTATGCTCCTTTTAAAGATGAAGGAGGTGTTATGTTTCAATTAATTCAGCAGAATGATGGTTTATCAATCGGTGTATTTGGTATTGGTGGGTGCGGTTGTAATACGCTTAACAGTATTTTTGAGCAACGCGAGTCTGATCAGGCGCACTTGTACAGTGTTAATACCGATAAAGTAGTGCTTGAGCATACACAAAGTGATGAAGCTGTGCTTATAGGTGCTGAGCTCACTCATGGTTATGGTGCAGGAGCAGATCCTAAAGTTGGGCTGCAAGCGGCAGAAGAGAGTAAAGAGCAGCTTTTAACGCTTATTAATGGCTGCGATATAATACTGTGTGCAACAGGGTTGGGTGGCGGTACTGGGACTGGCGCCAGCCCTTACATTGCAAAACTTGCTAGTGAGCATGGCAAACCCATTATATTTGTTGCTACATTGCCATTTAGCAGTGAAGGGCAGTTTAGGAGTAATATAGCGCAAGCAGGTTTAAATGAGCTTAAAGAGCATGCTAATGCTGTTATTACGCTCCCTAACGATCAACTTATTGAAGTGCTAGGTAATGATATTGGCTTATTTGACGCCTTTAAGCATAGCAACCAAATACTTCATTCATTGATAAAATCCCTCATCGATATGCTGTGTTTTCAGGGGCTTATTAATGTTGACTTAAACGATTTTGCTAAAATTATGGATTGCCAGGGTGATGCTGTACTGGGTGTTGGTAAGTGCAATGATGAAAGCGAGCTTACTACTGCACTTGATAGTGCACTCAATAACCCACTTGTTAATCAGGTTGATATGTCATCAAGTACAGGCGTGATAATACAAGTGAACTGTAAAGATGAAATTTCACTAGGTAGTTATAACCTCATTACCGATACAGTACGTCAGCAAGTAAGCTCAAATGCTTTAGTTATTTGTGGTGTTTCAAAAATAGAAAGCTTATCGACCAATTATGAGCTGTTAGTTATTGCTACGGGCGCGAGTTCTAAAATGGTTATTGATGACAATAAAAGTGAGTCAAGCTCTAAAGTAGTCGCTACTAAGCCAAAAGCATCTGATATTTTTGATATCCCCGCTTTTATAAGAAATCAGTCTGCACCGCCTAGTAAAAGCTCTTTATAGGGTTTGTAAGCAAAGAAAAAGTTATATAGCTATATGTAAACGCTACTCTAATATATGCATAGGGCGGCTCTTTTTAAGTTTTCGGGCTTGCTGGTTTATATTACTCCAGATAGTTGAATAAGCACTTACTGTACTTTTGACTTTGGCGATAAATTTATTTGAATAATCTAATTTAAAAAATGATTTTTTAACCGTTTTGTTTTTTAACTTAGTCTGTATTTTTACTTCTTTGAGTATTTCCTTCTCAAAAAGGGAAAAGTTTTTATAAAGTGCTTTAATATCAGTGTTATATATTTTATTCGAGTGGTCATAATGTTTACTCATCGGATCGTGCTCTGAAACAGAGTGATGAAGCATTTTTTTAGAGTCAATTTCAGCAATTGTTGATGACCCAATTTTTTTAGTTAGCACTTCTTTCATGTGCGATTTTAAGAAGCTGCGAAGTAGTGTTGGAAATGCTCCGGCTGAGCCTTTTATATTTATGTTATCTCGCGGGGCCGCCACCATGTTTTTTGGCGCATGATATTTAAGAGCTCGGTTTAAACTCTCTTTACTGATGGGTTTTGAGTCGTCTTTAACCTTGCAAAATAAGTAGGTACGGTTTGTGTCTGGGTTTAATTTTAATTCTTGCTGTATTGCTTTTTTCATCTCGGGTGTGAGTTGTATTTTAAACTCTTTTTGGTTTTTCATAGCACCGCGAGTGGTATGGGTTGTTTCAGGAAACGTTAAAAACTTAGGATTATCTAAATCATCTATATACGACAGACGCAAGTTACAAATATTTATGGGTCTTAGCCCAGTAAACATCATCAGTAGTACGGCATTTATTAATGTATTATTTTTAGATGTTTTTAGGTTTATGTATAGCTGAGAAATTAGAGATATATCAGTATAGGCCTTACAAGCAATAGGCTTCGAAGTTCTAGACGATATATAATTATTGTCTACTTCTAGGAATGGATTAGTGCCGTTATTATACTTATTTTTTGCGAATACCCACAGTTTTTTCATCTGCTCGAATTGCTTAGCCACATGCGGGCCACTTTTCTCTGTTAGTAGTTGGTCAAGCGTTGCTTCTATTATCTCAGGCGTAATAGTCTGAAATAACGTATTTTTACCAAAGGCATTTTGAATTGCATTAAGGTAAGAGGTGTATGTTTTTACTGTGGTGCTAGCTAACTTGCTAGGGCTATGTTTATTAATTGCCTGTAAGTTTTCTATTTGTTTACTCACTACAAATTCGAATGTGTAATTAGAGGTGTTCTTTTTGTATATTTCGGCCGCTTTTAATTTCGCTGCTGAAAAACTCATATCATTAGAATCACCAATCTTTGTGTTTTTTATGCCATGTTCTTTTTTAAAATGAGTAAAAAATTTAATAATGCCATCATGCTGGAAGACAATTCTTATTTGATCTTTAAGTTGATATTTTGAAAGTCTTTTTCCTTTTTCTTGCGCCAATATAATAGTCGCAAGACTGGCTAGCTCTTCCATTGACTCGTCATTGTACGGTGGCTTAAATGCATTAAATTCAGCCATGCAAAGGTCACGACTTTTAATCGTGACCTCACATGGTTTTACTGAATTTAATACTGATGTTGCCATTAATATAAAAACCTTAAAAAAGTTAAAATCCTCAAATAATTGATGAGGTATCGCTCTAATAAGGCAATGATATGAAATTAGTTTTTTTTACAAAAACTTTGGTAAGTCGAAATTAAACTTTTTTTAATTATTTTTTGCTTTGGCCTCTTGGGCATTTAAATATCTCTCAACGACAGCTCTTCCCTCTGCTGTTAATATTAAATCTTTTGTTGTCCTTCCAGTGTCTCCAAGTGGCTGGTTGATGAAATTTACATAGCTACCTTTGTAAACTAAATAAGCTTTAATTCTATCTCTCAGGGCTTTTTTTACGTTATTTTCTTTAAGATTTTTAGCTTGATTACTTTGCATGCCGGTAAGTCTCATTTTTTGGCTTTCAAGCTCCTTCGCTCTTTTCAAAATACTTACTTCATGAATTTTAAAAACATTAAATTTTAATTTTGTAGAGGTTCCAAATAACTCTTCAGACCTATCATAGTTAAGCCCATTCGGATCATCGTTTTTTCTAAGGTGATGAAGCGCTAGTCGGGTTAGTTCTTCTGCATGTCTAAAATGGTAGCCGTTATCAACCATAATCGCTTTTGTGTTGGATTTAAAAAAGCTTCGACACATTGTGCAAAAGGCTCCAGCAGATCCTTTCATTACAATATTTCTTTGATCACCTTTTACTGCATCAACGGGTGAATAATCTTTTATCACCTTATCTAACGATCTTTTTGCAAATGGCTTTCTAACGTCCCGTGGCTGAAGAAATATATGAGTAGGATTACAGTTCGGAAGCGCATTTTCCATCCACGCTCTTTGTTCCAAAATAATCGCACGCATAGCTTTGGTTAATGGCAACTTGTATTCTTTTTGGTTTTTCATTTCGCCACGCACACCAACAACGGATGCTGGAAAGGTAATTAACGTAGGGAAATCGATACTATTGAGCCACTCCCATTTCATCTGCGGAATGTTGATTGGGCGTATACCTGTTAAAATCATAAATCGAGCAGCGTTCTTTTGATGTATATTTGGCGCTGATGCCAGGTTAATCCATAATTCAGCTATCGAATCGAGATCAGTATATGCTTGGCAAGGTCTAGGGCTTTCTACTCGGTCAGATACATAAAAGTCATCAATGTCAGTTGCTGGATTTTTACCAGAGTTAAATTTGTTTTTGGCAAATTTCCATACCCTCCTAATTTGTGCAAAAAGTACGATTGCCTGAGTATTTGACTCTGCCACAATAATGCGATCAATAATCTTTTCTAACTCGCCCGCTGTAAGTGATTTAAATGATTGATTAAGTGGAAAATGTTGCCTGAGTTTTTTCAACATGCATTGGTATGTTTTAAGAGATGACGCTGCAAACTTTGTCGGCGCAGTGTTATGGCGCTCAATTAGGCTTTTCTCGTAAGCATTAAAAACTGTTTTGACAGTGTGGTTGTTTAAAACTCCCTCCTGCATTTGAGCAGTGAGCTTACGCGCTTTTGCTATTGTTAATTCAGGTGCTTCACCTAACTTGGTATTAGCTATGCCAGATGATTTAGGGAAGTTAGAGTAGAAAATAGCAGCGCCAGACTTGGTGAAAATTAGTCGAATATGGTGTTGCGCTTCGTATTTCGATAACCTTTTAGTCCTACTAGGTTTAAAGCCTTGTTTATAAGTGCTTTTTTCTTCAAAAAATATGATGTGTTGAGCCAGCGTAGCACACCGATTTATGTGCTGCATAGAAAATGGCGGTTTGAGCTGGTTCCATTCTAGTTTTGCTTTCGTATATTGAGCTTTGTTAAGCGTTGATAAAGAGTACTTCACTTTGTTATAACCTATATAAATAAAGGCCTCGCGGCGATTTTTATTGATTGAGATCAACAAAGCAACAGAGAAAAATAGGCATAATTCGCGGCTGTAATTTACACCTAAAAATAAAAAGGTGTGTTACGAATGTGTGCTACGATTAAATAAAAAATAAAGGTTTTTTATTGGACTATACTTGTATGAAAAGTAGTCAAAAAACATTTCATTTAAATCTATGTTTATGTTTTATAATGATTTTAATTGAAGGGGCTTAAAAGTGGCTCTACTCATAAATAGCAAATGCATTAACTGCGATATGTGCGATCCAGAGTGCCCTAATGAGGCTATTTATATGGGGGCTAAAATATATCAAATAGATCCCAGTAAATGCACTGAATGCGTAGGTCATTATGATAAGCCTACTTGCGTAAGTGTCTGCCCAATTGATTGTATTAAGCCAGACCCAACCCATAGTGAAACTATTGATGAGCTTGCCGATAAGTACGTAAGGTTAACTAGTAGTTGTGGCTAACTGCTAAGCGTACTGTTTTAAAGCTGATTAACAGTACGCTTAGTAATATTCGTTTTTATTAATAATATTGGCCGCAGCTAGTACTTAGCGCGAAATAGTGTGCGGGTTGCTGAGCATGTATTAGCAAGTGCTCAGCATATTTTAATAAAACAGCTATTAGCTTAAAAAAAACATGCAGTAAAAGGAAGGTTGTTACATCAGGTTACTTCGTAACTTAGTTATTTACCTTAACGGGCACGGTAAATTCGGCAATAAATAACGCGTTATTATTTTTAAGGGTGAGCGAACCTTGGTACTTTTCGGCGATGCTGGCCACAATTGATAGGCCAAGCCCAGCGCCGTTTGCTGCGCCTTTACGCCAAAAACGAGTTGCCATATTAGCTAAATCAGCTTGGTTAATATGGGCGTGGTTACTAATGGTTATTTTTAGTGCTGTGGCTGTTAAATTAGCGGCTAAAATGACTGGTGTATTCGCTTTGCTGTACTTAAATGCGTTATCAAGTAAATTACGACACACTATAGTGAGCATGGCACTGGGAATACAGTACACTGGCTGGCTTGCTGTTATATTATAGGTTAAGCGGGCGTTATTGTTGTTTGATTCTGTTACCACAGTAGTAATTAACGACTCAAGTTCCCAAGGCTCTGTAATGTTTAGCGGCGTGTCGGCATCTACATGGGACAATACCAGTAGATTGTCTAAAATAGTATTTAATCTATGCGCACTTTTTTTAGCTTGCCCTAGTGCTTTTTGCTGGGTGGCATCTTGCGTAAGCTCAGCTAATTGTATTTGCGCTAAAATGCCGGCTAGTGGGGTTCTTAGCTCATGCGCGGCATTACTGGTAAAGTGTTTTTCGCGGCTGATCCCTTTTGCTAAGCGGGCCATTAAGGCATTTTGGCTAGTTATAAGCGGTTGCAATTCTTTTAAAGGCTGGTTTAACTGTATCGGTTCTAAGTCGTGACTGCCGCGTTTTTCAAGCGCGTGTATTAATAACTTTATTGGCCGTATTCCTGTGCCAATTGCAAACCAAAGTAATATTAGGGCAACAAAAATAGCTAACGCCGGTGGAATGAGTATGCTAATGAGCAAGTCGTGATAGAGCACATCGCGCTCGGCCACTTTATCGGCAATGGTAATTTTATATTGCGCAGTAATTAAGGTGAATGTACGCCACTGCGTTTGGCCAGAGCTTAAATAACTAAAACCTTGGTTTAAGCTAGGCTGATTGGGAAACGATTGGCTGTTACTGCTGGCAATTATACTGCCTTGCAGGGAGCTAATTTGACAGGTTAGGCCTTTTTCAGTGTTTACCCCACTGGCATTTATAATATCAGGGAGGCTTTTACTGAGCGCATCTTTGGGTACGTGGGCTAAAATGTTACCTAACATAAAAGCGGTTGAGCGCAGGCGCTGATCAAAGTTAACCTCTAACTTAGTGTTTAACCCCGATATCATCCACACACTGGCGATAAGCCAAAAGCCTAAAAATACCGCTGCAACCAATACCGTTAACCGTAACCGCAAGCTCATTAGTGGCTCACCTCTATTGTGCCTAATCTAAAGCCTAGGCCACGTATGGTTTCTATTGCCGGTGCGCCTAGTTTTTTACGTAAATTAAAAATATGTACGTTAAGTGCGTTACTCGCTACATCATCGCACACGCCATAAAGTACATTTTTTAACTGGCTTTGGGTTAAAATTTGTTGCGGACTATTTAAAAAGGTTTGCAGTAATAAGTCCTCGTTACGTGACAAGCAAACAAGCGTGCCATTGAGTAATGCTTTATGTTGCTCTAAATCGTATTGCAGTGCGCCGTGAGTAATTGTATTACTGAGCCTATCGCTTGCGCGGCGCTTTAAGCTTAATAGCCGCGCTAATAACTCTCTTAAATCAAAAGGTTTTACCAGGTAGTCGTCGGCGCCTTTTTTTAATCCAATAACTTTATCATCTATGGTATTGCTCGCGGTAAGAATAAGCACGGGTAGCGAAAAACGATTGTCACGCAGCCAGCTTAACCAGTTAATGCCATTACCATCGGGTAGGTTTAAATCAAGAATGCATAAATCAAAATTGCTCGATTGCATATAAGTAGTGGCTGCGCTTAGTGTACTAACGTGCTCAACGGCTAGCCCTTGGTGGGTTAAGTAAGTACAAATAGCGTCGGCTATTACGTCATCATCTTCCACTAACAATACAAACATACTCGCTACCCTGTTTAAAATACCCTAGCTAGAATACCTGTTTCCATTGGTGAAGTAACTGCTATGTGCTTATTTACTATTAATTTTTGCTCTTAATATTGGCTTAATTAACGCTTTGTATACTATAGCGGCTAACCGTATTTAAAGAAGATTTATAGCCATGTTAAGTATTTCACTCGGGCCGTTTGTTATTGCCATTTCGCAGCTTATTATTTTATTAGGCTTAGGCGTATTTTGGTTGCTTACTTATTTACAAACTCGTAAGCAACCACAGCAAAAAGCAATTTTAGACACTGTATTTAAAGCATTTGTAGTGTGCTTTATTGTTGCGCGATTAATGTTTGTTGTGATTATGTGGGATGCGTATCAAGAAAACTGGTGGCAACTTATTAATATAAGTGATGGCGGCTTTATGCCTACCTATGGCTGGGTGGCGGGTGCGCTTGTGTTGGCGCTGTATGCGCGAGGCAAAAAAGCAGTGCTGAAAACCTATTTCATAGCGGCTATTGTCGCGTTGCTTACCATTATGGTGCCTACCTTTGCTGCCTCTATTTATAAAGCTGGGGTTGAGCTGCCACAATCTGCGGTATATAACCTGCGTGGTAAAGAGGTTGATTTACAGTCATTTAAAGGCAAACCTGTCGTTATTAACTTTTGGGCGTCGTGGTGCCCACCGTGCCGTAAAGAAATGCCGGTATTACAGGCTGCGCAAAAAAACAATCCTAATATAGCTTTTGTTTTTGTTAACCAAGGAGAGGATTTATTTACGGTACAAAAATTTATTAATGCTGAGCAGCTCGACTTACGCAATGTGTTTTTTGATCAAAACAGTAATGTAAGTCGTGAATCCGGAGCTGCTGGGCTACCAACCACGCTTTTTTATAGCAGTGATGGCAAATTAGTAACCAGTCACATGGGAGAGCTCTCACACGCGAGTTTGCGTTATTACATGCAAGCTATAAATCAACAGTCTGCACAATAAGGATGCCTCATGAAGTTAATTTATTTATTGCCATTACTTGCGTTTACCTCGCCCATATTGGCTCAACAAAAAGCACTGCCAGCACCCCTTAAGTTAGTTACTGAGCAAGGCGGCGAAATAGTCAGCGAGTTTGCAGCGCCTGCCAACATGAAAGGCTATGTTGCCGACTTTAAAGGCCAAGTTATTACTTTATATATCACCGCCGACGAGCAATATTTATTTACCGGCCCTATGCTTGACGCCAATGGTAATAATGTAGGAGAGCAAGCGGCAAACGACTACGCTACAGGCCCTAAAGCGCAAAAAGATTGGCAAACATTAGAGAGTAGCCATTGGATAGTTGATGGTTCAGCCTCGGCAAAGCGAGTAGTTTATACCTTCACTGATCCAAACTGCCCTTACTGCAGACAGTTTTGGCAAAATGCGCGTCCTTGGGTGGATGCGGGTGAGGTACAAATACGCCATATTTTAGTGGGTATTTTAAAAGCCGACAGCTTAGACAAAGCGGCGGCTATTATGAGTGAAAGCAACCCTGAAGAAGTGTTAAAAAAGTTTGAAAACGATAATTTAGTGGGTACATTACAGCCGCTAAAAAATCCACCTGAGCACATAAATGCGCAATTAATGAAAAACCATCAAATAATGATGGGGGTTGGTGCCAGAGCCACCCCCGCTACTTTTTATCACGATGCTAATGGTGCGGTAAAAATGCAAATGGGTTTACCGCCTGCGCCATTAATGACTGAGATCCTCGGCCCACGGCCAAGTAAGCCAACCAAGTAAAAACCCAACTTAGTACATAGTGTGCAACGTCAAGCCGGTAAAATTTTTACCGGCTTTTTTATAAATAACGTTAAACATTGTTACACTTTGTTATTTACATAAGCTATTCAGTAAGTTATCGACTTTATTAATCGGCCATTAAGTTTGGCGCTGTAGACTTAGCAGCAATTTTTGACCCGCTATTGACCTTTATTGATAGCGCTGCCGCTAAGTATCAAAAGCGCATAAAACGGAACCGCACACTGTCATGAGTACTTGCAATAATCGTCCCTTTTCACTACCAGCATTAACATTTATAAAATCAGCGCTGTGTTTATCTGTTTTATCTGCCATAGGTAGCGCGTATGCGGCGCAACCAGCCCTCACCGCTAAAAATAATGCCGATATAGAAGTAATAGAAGTACGAGGGATTCGCTCCAGTATGGCCGAAAACCTCGACATTAAACGCATGTCTAGCTCAGTTGTTGATGCTATAACCGCAGAAGATATTGGTAAGTTTCCAGACAAAAACGTAGCCGACTCATTGCAACGTATACCAGGGGTAATGATTGAACGTGATGGCGGCGAAGGCGCATCGGTAAGTATTCGTGGTTTGTCGTCTGAGCTTACTTTTACTCAGCTTAACGGTAATTTTATTGCCTCGTCACCAGGTGAGCCTTCGCGTTCGTTTGATTACACGCTACTCCCTTCAGCCATGATAGCCAGTGTTGAGGTATATAAATCGCCCGAAGCGCGTTTAGATGAAGGCGGTGTAGGCGGCACAGTATTAATGCATAGCCGTAAGCCGCTCAGCATGGAGGCAAATTCTGGAGTGCTCAATGTTGAAGGGACTTACAGTGACGTAACGCAAAACAGTGAGCCACAACTAACCGGTTTATATTCTTGGAAAAACGATGCCGAAACACTTGGCTTTTTAGTGGGTTATACTCGCCAAGAACGCACTAATCGTACCCTCTCGGGTGGCACCGATGCCAATGTATGGCGCTACACAGGTGATGGTCAACCGGTAGATGTAAATGGTAACGCGGTCAATAACAATAATAGTTGGGATACAATTACCGATACCAATGGTAATAATTATGATGGCGTGTGGTTTCCACAAGTCGTGCGCGGCTCGGTACTTAATGAAAAACGTGAACGTGAAGGCATACAGTTTAGTACCCAGTGGCGTCCAACCAATCGTGTAGAAATAGGATTAAACTATTTTGGCTTTACGCTGGGGCAAAACAGAACTGAGTCGGTTATTGATATGCCAGAGTGGTCGTTAAATCCCGACTACTTAACTGATGTGAACTTGGATGAATCGGGCACGATTGTTAATGGTATGCAGTTTGATGCTGCAGCAAGTGGCGCACAAGGTGACATGCAGTTTCCGTGGATGCGTGGCAGTTATGTTCGTGAAGAGTCGAGTTCAGATACCTTTGATTTTAACTTAACTTACGAAGGTGATGATTTTAAAGCGCGCTTTGTTGCGGGCAATACTCGCTCAAAAGGCGGCCCAGAAGAAAGCTGGGAGGCCGCCTATAAAAGCTCAAATGCCAGCGAAAACCCAACAACCATTGAAAACGCAGCGCAAAATGCTGGTTGGCAACTTGGTAAAAACGATGTAACCCTCAATATAGACCCAAATACACTGGCTAATTTACTCAGTGGCGTAGGCGGTGGGCGCGATCCGGGTTCATCAAACTCAAGCTTTGTACGCAGCGAGCTTGAAGAAAGTTACTACCAAGCCGATCTGGATTTTTACGTCGATTGGGGCTTTTTAACAACCATTAAAACCGGCGTAAAATACCGCGAAGCCACATTGCACCGCGAAACCGGTAATACCTTCTTTTTAGATCCTCGTTTTGATATTGCCGCCGGGGAAGCCAAAGAGGGCGGCATAACCCGCTTTGATAGTTACCAGTGGAATAACGGTATGCCGGCAGCGCAAGATGTTTTTATTAACCAAGGCAATATTGCAGGGGGCTTTAATATAAACCAAATGCCCAGTATTGATTGGGATAAATACCGCGATATGATTACCAGTAACTACGTGCCTTACACCCGTATGGAAGACAACTTTGTATACGATATAGAAGAAAAAATAGCGGCTTTTTATCTGCAAGGTGACTTTGAATTTAATCAAGTTAGAGGTAATTTAGGGGTACGGGTTGTACGCAGCAAAACCATGAGTGCTTCTACCGATTTATATACTTACTTTTTGGATCATACCAATGATGAAACAGGGGAGCCTGTTACCGGTGATGATCGTTCAGTAGAGGATTACCAACTTATAGTGCAACAAAACACCGACACCCAAGTACTGCCTAGCTTTAACATTGCTTGGGATGCCACTGATGACTTAGTTATTCGTGGCGCGGTTGCTAAAGTAATGTCGCGCCCCGATTATGCAGATTTAGGCGCGCAGCAACGCATTAGTTATATTTCTGACGAGTGGGCAGCCGACAGAGCCGATTTTAACGAGCAGCCTGGCTTTAGTGGCAGTGGCGGTAATAAAAACTTAAAGTCGTTTATATCGGTACAAGCCGATTTATCTATCGAATATTATTACGCTGAAGGCTCAGCAATTGGCTTAGCGCTGTTTCATAAAAAAGTTGATAACTTTGTAGTGCCAGTGGTCATTAACGCCCAACAAAACTTTGCTGGTAAAGACGGTATAGTAGAGGCGGGTAATATAAATATTACTCCTTACAGCACAGTAGGTAATGGCACTAACGCGGTATCTAAAGGAGCCGAGGTGTTTTTGCAACACGCCTTTGATAGCGGCTTTGGTTTTTACGCTAACTACACTTATAACAAAACAAATAAAGCAGAAGTAACCGTAGACGGCGAAGCATTTGGGCAATCGCCACTGATCGGCAGTGCAAAGTATCAATATAATACTTCGGTTTATTTTGAAGGTGACAATTTTAACGTACGTGCCTCATATAATAAGCGCGGCGAAACGGTATTGGGCTTAAATAGTGGCTTAAACGTGTACCAAGACCCATACGATCAGGTTGATGTTAATGCCTCCATTAACTTATACGAAGGCCTTAGTTTTACCGCAGCAATTATAAACTTAACCAAATCAGAGTCGGTTACGCGTTTAGGTAATGATAGTGACGCACGGTTATTAAACTCAAGCTACTCGGGCAGACGTTATTACGCGGGGTTTAACTACAGCTTTTAAACTGCTCCCTAAAGCAACTTTAAATAAGCCGGCTTAAACATAAAGTTGGCTTATTATTTGTGTTTACCTTGTTTCTTAACGGTATGAATACTATGATGAATTTATAATTAAAATTGAGTAATCACCGCGAGTAACTAATATTGATAACCTATCAGCCTTTAATTAATGACTCTGCGTCCTTAATCGAATTTACCCGCATTTATTTAGCCGTTTTTTATACCTTTGTAGCGGGGTTCTACACCGTTAGAATACTCTATAAAAACAGCAATACACAATCGGGAGTGATTTTTACAGGGAAAAAATATTGCGCTAATTGGTGGAATCACTTCGTTTTTCGTTTTTTTAGAGCTGCTATTTGGTTGGTGTGTGTTGTAAGAGTATTTATACCTGCAACCGATAACTACCTCGGAATTTTTGTGCCGTTAAATACATGGCCAGGCGTAATGCTAGGTAATGCTTTATTAACTGTTGGTTTTATATTAACTATGGTGGTGCATTTTAATATGGCATCACTTTGGCGTTCAGGAATAGACCCACAAGGACCCGATGAGCTAAAAGTAAACGGCTTTTATGCATATTCTCGTAATCCTATGTATTTAGGCGTTGCTGCGGCGCAGTTAGGCTTTTTTTTAGCATTGCCGAGTGTGTTTAGCTTAGTGTGTTTACTGGTTGGGCTTACTGCTTTATATCGTCAGGTGTTGATTGAAGAGCAGCATTTAGTGGGCATATTTAACACCCAATATAAAAAATATAAAGAATTAGTACCACGTTGGTTATAATAATTACTCCGTTATTTTGCAGCAATGAGGGTTTTAGTTTAACTACCAATGAGTAATACTTTACTTTCGCTACAAAAAATCATGATTACAAAAGCAATTTATTGCTATTTTTACAAGTATATTTTAACGTTAATATATTGAATACTTAACTAGCTTCACCTTGCTTTAGAGGCAAACATAGTATGATAAAGAATGAGTTAATAGAACTAGAAGATGTGCTTGATTTAATGCTTGATGCTGTGTGCGTGGTAAATAAAGTAGGTAAGTTTGTATTTGTAAGTGCCGCGTTTGAACAAATATTTGGTTATAAAGCTGCCGAAGTAGTAGGCAAGCCTATGATTGATTACGTTTATAAAGGCGATCATAATAAAACTTATAATGCCGTTGCTTCACTTTTGTCGGGCGAAACAACTCATTCACGGTTCGAAAACCGCTGGGTTCGTAAAGACGGTCAAATAATACATATTTTGTGGTCAGTGTGCTGGTCATCAGATCACCAAGTAAGAATTGCAGTTGCTCACGATATTACTGAGCGAAAAAAAATGGAAGAGCAGCTTTATTATATGGCTGGCCACGATGGGCTTACAGGTTTACCAAATCGCTCATTACTAATGGACAGGTTACAGGCTGCAATAATAAAAGCAGAAAGAGAAAATACACTATTTTCGATATTATTTATTGATATTAATGGCTTTAAAGCTATTAATGATACGTATGGCCACCTTATGGGTGATAAGTTACTGCAATACATAGCACAGCGGCTTTTAAGCGTAGTAAGAGAATACGATACAGTAGGGCGCTTAGGCGGAGATGAGTTTTTGATTGTGCTAGAGGGCTTAAGTAGCGCTGGCGATACCACGGCCTTTAAAAGAAAAATAATTGGGCAGTTCCAACAGCCATTTAAACTAGATGAGCTATCATTAAATGTATCTCCGAGTATTGGAATTGCAAATTACCCCACCCACGGAGAAACAGACCATCAATTAATAAAACACGCTGATCAAGCCATGTATAAAATCAAAAGAATGAGTGCCAATAGCATAGATTACCCAACTTAAAATTAAACGCTCAAATAATAAAAAAGCAGGCCAGTTAGGTAAGTTAAGTATTTTATGTTACATAACTTAGATTCAAATAGTAAGTGCAGAGGTTAGCAATTAATACGTTATATATTACAGGCGCGGGCGTTAGCGCAGCCAGCGGTATTCCTACCTTTAGAGGTGAAGATGGTTACTGGACTATTGGTAGTAAAAATTATACACCAATGCAAATGGCCACACGCGCTATGTATCAAAACGCCCCTAAAGAGTTTTTAGCTTGGTATTACCACAGGTTTGCAACGTATAGAAACCACGGCCCTAACGACGTACATTATTGGCTAAAAGATAAAAACCTAATAACGCAAAATATAGATGGGCTTGATGGTAAAGCAGGAAATAAAAACTATATTGCAGTTCATGGCAGGTTAGATCAAATGACCCTGTTTCATCGGCAAGGCGAAAACGTAGAAACGGTGATTACCCCTTGGAATGAGGTAGATGAGGCTCATTTACACAACTCATTATTTGAGGTGTTTAATATTCAAAACCAAGCGCCAGTGCTTAATCACTCTTTTAAACCGTTTGTATTATTATTTGATGAATACTACACCGAGTTATATAAAATTAGCGAAGCACAACAACGCATGGTCAATGCCGATAAAATTGTATTTATGGGTACATCGTTTAGCGTTAACATTACCCAAATGGCGCTGGAAATAGCCCGCGAATACAATATTGCGTTAGAAGTTGTAGATCCACACCCAGCACATATTTTACATCCAAATGTAAGTTATAAAAAAATGACCGCGCTTGAATATATTCAGAGTAATTAAAGTTTTAAACCGAGTGTTAGCTCCTTATAAAAACAGCAAGATTATAATAATAAAGAGATATAAATGAGTGACTTAACTGCAATAGCTAATCTATCAATATTATTGGTCGAGCCTTCAGAAGTGCAGCAAAAACTGATCATAAAATCATTAATACAAAGTGGTGTAAAACAAATAGAAACCGCCACTACACAAACCCAAGCTTTAACCCTACTTGCAAATTACCAACCAGATTTAGTTATTAGCAGTATGTACTTAGCTGACGGCACCGCCGATTCACTGCTACAAAACATTAGGTCGAACCCGCGCACAGAGCACCAAGCATTTATGTTGGTGTCGAGCGAGCGTAATAAAAAGTATCTTGAGCAATTAAGGCAATCGGGCGTGTTAGCTATTTTACCTAAGCCCTTTACCAGCGAAGCTATTACCCGAGCGCTTAAAGCTACCTTAGATATAATTAGCGAACAAGAAGTAGAGCTTGAACACTTTGATGTTACTTTGCTGCGCGTATTAGTGGTTGACGATAGTCGCTTTGCTCGTAAACATATTATTCGGGTGCTTGCTGGTATGGGAATACCTGCGCCGGTAGAGGCTGAGAATGGCAAACAAGCAATTGAGCAGCTAAACGAGCAAGCGTTTGACTTAATAGTAACCGATTATAATATGCCGGAAATGGATGGCCGAGAGTTAACAGCAGCGGTTAGAGGCTCAAATAGCTATTCGCATATTCCTATTTTAATGGTGAGCTCAGAAGCCAATGAAACCCACCTAGCAAACATCTCTCAAGCCGGAGTGGATGCCATATGCGACAAACCGTTTGAACCAGCAACAGTGAGAGATTTACTATTTAAAATAATGTTTTAAATTATTAATTCTAAGGCTAACTGTAAAACTCATTAGCCTAAGCGAATAAAACAAAAGCAGCGCTTGTAAAAAGTCGCTGCTTTTTTGTTTGCCCAGCGAAGCTGGCAAACCCGATAGGCTGAAAGATGCCTTATCACCCCGACTAAGGGGAAGATAATCCGAATGGCAAGGGCGTCACTGGCTAACGGTGAGGTCTGAAGGAAGCCATAGGAAGTTAGAGGCACACAACTAACCGTAACCTGTTTCGGCGGTATTGGTGGGTAAGCGTCCAAAATAGCGCGAAGCCCTATACTTAGTCAGATCAATACTGTGTTTGAGGGTGAGATTTCTAACAGGGAGCTAGTGCAGTAACTGGGGAAGCCTGGCATCTAAACTTAATGAGAGTAAGTGGCCTAAATACAAGGTGAAAGCCAAGATTTAGTGTCGGTGTGAGGTGGCAGATGAACCCGTAGTAGTGAGTAAGGCTAGGCCGATGAAAGCCAGTAATGGTGTGGAGGGGAAAACCAAGCCGACCATCAACATTATGTTTGATGGGGTCAATTTTAGCCAAAAGCTTTAATTGATTGCGAAGGGGGGAAGTATTCTTTAAGCGTATGAAAGACGAAGACTTTTGTTTATCGGCTCACAAGTATTTCGACGGAAATAGCCAAGACATGACGGCCAAGCAGGAATGTAGACGCTGAGAATTGAAGGGCGAGCAATGGAGTAATGGCTGACCACTTAGGCAGATTGCCAAAAAAAAAGGCTAGCACACCTAATGTCATCATGAAGATTCAGCGATAAGTAGAATGACACGAGCAGACATACCGCAAGCAAAGGCAGAAAATGACAGTTTACTACAGCTTGTACGGACAATTATTAGACATTAATAACCTGTACAAGGGATTCAAAAAAGTGAAAGCAGCTAAAGGAGCGGCCGGAATAGATAGGCAGTCCGTAGGCGCATTTGCCCTGAATTTAGAAGCAAACTTAAAACAACTGCAACTTGAGCTGCAAACCAAGCAATATAGGGCACAACCTGTCAAACGGGTGGAAATACCCAAAGATGATGGCGGTGTCAGAATGCTAGGTATCCCCGCAGTTCGAGACCGAATAGTGCAACAAACACTATTGAACATACTCCAACCGATATTCGACATCGACTTTCACCCATCGAGTTATGGGTACAGGCCGAAACGAAGCTGTCATGACGCTATCAGTAAAGCGAGTGTATTTATCCGTAAATACCATCGCGACTGGGTCGTAGACATGGATTTGTCGAAGTGTTTTGACCTGCTTGATCATGCTTTGATAATTAGCAGTGTTAGACGCAAAGTGACGGACAGTAGTATTTTAAAGCTGATTAATCAGTTCTTAAAAAGCGGGGTAATGATAGGCGAACACTGGGAGGCTAGTACGATAGGAAGCCCACAAGGTGGCGTAATTAGCCC